>DXDP01000449.1 GCA_019115445.1 Candidatus Nocardiopsis merdipullorum | reverse complement strand
GTCCCAACAGTCACTGTTGAGAACGAGCGCGTCGTGGGGCGTGGACCCCAGGGGGTCATCCTCTGTATAAGGCCACAACGCGGTGTTGACGTTGCCCGGATCGACGGTGATGTCCAGGACGAACGTCTCCGCACTCTCCTGCTGGAGCGCGTCGGCCAGCCGCTCCACCTGCCGGGGGTCTTGCGACTCCTCCAGAGTGAGCACGTGGGTGACCGTTTCGTCCACTTCCTCCACGGGGGCGAGTTCGGTGTCCTCGACTGCCGAAGAGGCCCCCGGCCCCTCGTCGCCTACCTGACTGCCCAGGTAGACGGCGCCGCCGGCGACGACACCGATGGCCACCCCACCGGCCGCGATCATGCCCACCATCTTGCCCGTGCCGGCCCCCGTGGCCGCTCCTCCCGCGCTCATCGCACCGCCCCCGGCGCCGGCACCAGCGCCGCCCCCGGCGCCCATGCCACCACCGGCGGCCGCTTCACCACCACTGGAGGCCGAAGCCATCGCGTCGGCGCTTCCTCTGGCCGCCTCCCCCGCCCCGGGGTGCATGCCCTGCGCGACCTGCCCGCCCCCATCGAGCAGGTTCGCGGCCGTCTCACCGATTCGTTCGGTGGCGGCCGAGACCCACAGGGCCGGCCGGTGCCAGGACACGTCGATCCGGGGCCAGTGTTCGGCCACCAGGGCCCGCATCCGCACCAGCATGTTCTCCCAGAACTCGCTCTCGGCCACGTCGGTCGGCGCGAAGGCCATGACCTCCCGGGGCACGTCGAGCAGCACCAGGCACTCTTGGTAGACCTGTTCGGCCGTGGGGCGTTCCTGCGGTTCGGGGTTCAGGGCCCGCGAGACCAGGTCGGCCAAACCCTGGGGTAGTGCGGACAGGTCAGTGGGCGCCCGACCACTACGGCGAGCCATTTCAGCCAGCGCCTCACGTGGTTCGCTGTCGGCGGACACCTTTCCGAAGGGCCCGTTGCCCGTGGCGGCGAAGTAGGCCAGGCACCCCCAGGCGAACACGTCGGAGGCCGGCTCGGGCGGCGCGCCCGCGTAGCGTTCGGGGGCCAGCCATCCCGGGCTGCCGGCGTTGATGGCCGAGACCGGTTCGGTGATCAGGCGGGCGATCCCGTAGTCGATCAGGCGAGGCCCCTCTGGGGTGACGATCACGTTACCGGGTTTGACGTCGCCGTGGGCGATGCCGGCCCGGTGGACGGCGGCCAGCGCCTCGGCGCAACCGGCCAACAGGACCAACAGGGCCTCGCCGCTCCAGGTTCCCTCCTGGCGCAGGTGCCGGTGCAGGCTGTGGCCGGGCAGGTAGTCGATGGCCGCCCAGCGACGCCCCTGGAAGGTGCCGGTGGCGTGCACGCCCACCGCGTACTCGCCCTGGACCCGCCCCATGATGTCGAACTCGCGGTCGAACCCGGCGGGGGCGTCCTCGTGGGCGAGTTTGAGGGCCACACAACCGCCGTCGGGGTTCACGGCGGCGTAGACGGTGCCCATGCCTCCGCTGCCCAGGCGACCCAGGAGGGAGTGGTCGGCGATGCGCCGGGGATCGCCCGCGCGCAGCGGGGTGACGCCTTCGGGGAGGCCTTCGGGCAGGTGTGTGTCTCGACAGGGGTTCATGGCAGAAGTCTCTGTTCGGGGCTTGGGTCACCCCCGGGACAGGGTGGGTGAAGGGTGTGCTCTCGATGCCCCCGGGTCGCGGTGTCGGGGCTGGGAGACCGCGACGCTCAGGTGATCGATCATCCAAGGTTCGATCCTATGGCCTGTGTGTACGGGTTCCTCCCGATGTCGTCCCAACGCTGGACCAGCCTCGGCTTCCAACGCGCCGAGGCACGGAGCGTGGCCAAGGAGTACCGAGCGTGCAGGATACGAGGAGGGGATCGAGGTGGGAGGCGTATGTCCGAGCAACGACCCTTGACCGTGCACATCGGCCACGACGAGTTGATCATCCGCCGCCGCTACGAAGTGGTGAGCATCTGCAACGACATCCTGATCGCGTTGTGGTTCATCGCAGGCAGCATCATGTTCTTCTACTCCAGCCTGATGGTTCCCGGAACGTGGTGCTTCCTGCTCGGCAGTATCGAACTCCTGATCCGTCCGATCATCCGACTCACCCGTTTGGTCCATATCCGGAGCATGCACGCAACGGGCAGATCTTCCGGTCCTGCGTCGGAAACTTCAATGGACTTTTGAGGAGCACAGCCCCGGGCGAAAATCTTTCGACAGGGGCTGATGGTTCTGCAAGGGTGCCGGTATGGGAGAACTCGGTTCGCACGAACTTCGGCTGATGCAGGACTTGTCCCAACGGGTGGCCGTGTTGCGTCCGGAGCTGGTCAACGGTGATGCGAGCATCGGTGAACTGGCCTGGGTCTGGGGCAAGGACTTCGACATGCTTCACCCATTTTGGAAGCACCGTTTGTGGTTGGTCGACGACGAACCCGTCGCCTGGGGATGGGCACGCCTGCCCCACCGGCTCTCGGTCGGTGATGAGGTCTTCATGGAGTCCCATGCGGCCGAACTGATCTGGCAGGTGCACCCGGACCGGCCGGAACTGCTGTCCGAGATCCTGGACTGGTACGACGATGTGGCGGGCGATGTCGACCGGACACTCACGCTCCAGGTTGCGGACCACCAGGCGGGTGCGCGTGTGGCCGCGCATGGTTACGTGTTCGATTCCGAGGTCGGTTCGGACGAGGGGTACTGGATACAGACCAACGAACGGGACCTGGTCGAGATACCGGATCCGGTGTTGCCCGAGGGTTTTCGGTTCGTGACGGCCAAGGACATCTCGGTTGCGGAAGCGGTCCGGGCCCATCGATCCGCCTGGCCCTGGACTCAGTTGACCGAGGCAGCGTTGGAACGGGTCCAAGGTACTTGGCCGTACCGGACCGATCTGCACGTACTGATTCAAGCACCGGACGGTGAGCTCGCTGCGTCCGCGATCGTCTGGTTGGACGAGGTGGCACGTATCGCCGAGTTCGAGCCGGTGGGTACGCACCGCGAGTTCCGACGTCGAGGTCTGGGTACCGCACTGCAGTTGCACGGCATGCAGCGTGCCCGGGCTTTCGGGGCGAACCGCATGATGGTCGCCTGCCTGGGCGCACCGGCGTATCCGGCTGCCCGGAACATGTACTACGGTGTCGGTTTTCGTGAGTTCACCCGGGATGTGCCGCAGATCAAGTTCGCCTGAGGGTTGGGCGTGGTCGTCATCGCCGATGCTTCACCGTGCTTCGGTGTTCGAGTTCGGCGTTGACCAAGGCGCCGAGCAGCACGATGAACGACGACAACCACAGCCAGAGCATCAGTACGATCACCCCGGCGATCGTTCCGTAGGTTGTGCCGAAGTGGCCGAACCGTTGCACGGAGAAGGTGAATATCGCCGAACCGGTCATCCACAGCACCATGGCGATGAACACACCCGGGGTGAACCAATGGCCCGGTGGTGGCTTTCGGTGTGGTGCGATCCGGTAGACGACGGCCAGGCCCATCAGGGTCACGCATGCGAGCACGGGCCACTGGCCGATCCGGACCAAGAGCTTGGCCGCTTCGTTCAGGCCGATGTGGTCCAGCAGTGTTGGGAGCAGGACCATGGAACCGACCCCCACGCACAAGAAGGTGCCCACGCCCAGGGCCAGCAGTAGGGCCACGCCACGTTTGACGAGGTAGGGGCGGCCGTCCACCACTTTGTAGGCCGCATTGCAGCCCTGCAGGAGACCGTACATCCCACCGGATGCGCTCCAGATCGCCATGAGTACGGAGCCGGCGAACGCGAATCCGAGTGTTCGGCCATCGGCCGCGGCGATGGTGTGGAGTTGGTTCTCGAGCAGTTGCCCGACATCTTGTGGAACGGCCGCGAGCCAGGTCCGGATCTGGTCGGTGAGGTCGTTCGGGTCGGCGACCATCCCGAAAACACTGACTGCGGCGAGCAGGGCGGGAAACAGGGCCAGGAGCGCACGGAACGCCACCCCGGCCGCGAGTAGGGTGACCTGGCTCTCCTTGATTTCCTGCCAGACCCGTGCGGCGACGACATGTGATCCGGACACGAGGGTGCGGGTGGGTTGCCATGTGAAGACGCCCGATGTGTGGTGCGTTCTTCGGTGTCCTTTCCGTGTTCCCACCAGCCCACTCCCCCGGCCCGTGTGCCCGACAGGGCCCCATTGTGGGTGATGGATCGGCAAGAACCACGTGACCCGGCCGGTGTCGAGCCCCCCGGGGGGAGGCGGGTGGGGATCGGTGGGTCTTGTCGCCCTGATGGTTCGCCTGTCATCACGTGTTCGGCACAAATCCAGGTTCCGGCTTCGGGTCGATGGTCCGCCCGGAGCAAGAGTTGTTCGTCCCCATCCCCTGACACATACGAGCCGGCCGGGTGCGGAGCGTGTGTCAGGGGACGATGACGATCTTGCCGCGTACGTGACCGGCACGGCTGATCCGGAAAGCCTCCGGTACCTGGTCGAGCGACCAGACACCCGCCACCTCGACGTCGAGTTCTCCCCGGTCGGCCAGATCCGCGAGCCTGGCTGTTTCGTTTCCGTCCGGGCGTACCCAGATGACTCGACCACCGTGGGCGAGCACATCGTCGTCCACGGTCGACACGTGGGCGCCGTCCGGTGCCAGGACGGACAGGGTCGTCTCCAGCTGGCCACCGACGAAGTCGGCGACCGCGTCGACGCCTTCGGGGGCCAACCCCCTGACCCGTTCGGTCAGGCCCTGGCCGTAGCTCACCGGCTCGGCGCCGAGTTCGCGCAGGAAATCGTGGTTGCGTTCGGAGGCCGTCCCGATGACGCGAGCACCCCGGGAACGGGCGATCTGCACGGCAAAGGCACCGACTCCCCCGGATGCGGCGTGGATCAGTACCGTCCGTTCGGCGATCACACCGAGGGCGTCCACGGAACGCAGTGCGGTGCCGCCGGCCAGTGGTAGGGCGGCGGCCTGCTCCCAGGTGAGGGAGTTGGGTTTGTCGGTGGTGGCGGCGGCCGGGATCGCCACCCGTTCGGCGAACGTGCCGGCGCCCAGGACGTCCTTACGGGCGTAGGCCATGACGGGGTCCCCGACCTGGAACTCGGGGGTGTCCATACCGACCGCGATGACCACACCGGCCACGTCCCATCCCGGGATCACCGGGAAGGAGGCGTCGATCAATGCATCCAGTCCACCGGCCATGGCTTTCCAGTCGACCGGGTTCACCCCTGCTGCGCGTACCTCGACCAGGACAGAGCCGGGAAACACTTTGGGTTCGGGCAGGTCCTGCACCTCGATGGTGTCGACGTCCGAGCTGTATTGACTGTAAGTAGCTGCGCGCACACACCCTCCTTGGTTCGAACGCACGGTATCTGTCTTGGAAGGTCGGCACGGGGTGCAAAGCGCCGCTGTTCCCTCTGGGCGTACAGGGCGGGGTGGCTTTGGGTGTGGGGTCGGCCCCGTGCGTTCCTCGGTGGGGCGCACGGGGCCGGGCGGGTTGTTCAGCGGGCGGGCAGGATCTTGCCGGTGACCTCGCCGAAGTCGATGCGGGTGTTGTGGGGGCCCGGGGCGGTGGCGGTGATGGTGACCTCGTCCCCGTCCTCCAGGAAGGCGCGTTCGGTGCCGTCCGGCAGTGTGATGGGTTCCTTGCCGGACCAGGTCAGTTCCAGCAGACATCCGCGCAGGCCCGGTTCGGGGCCGCTGACGGTGCCGGAGGCGTACATGTCTCCGGTGCGCAGGGAGGTGCCGTTGACGGTCATGTGTGCCAACTGTTGGGCGGCCGTCCAGTACATCTGGTCGAAGGGTGGGTTGGCGATCACGTGCCCGTTGAGGCTCACCTCCAGGTGTAGGTCCAGCCCCCAGGGTTGTGTTCCCTTGAGGTAGGGCAGCGGTTCTGGGTCTTGGACGGGCTGTTCCACGCGGGCGGTTTCCAGGGCGGCGACCGGCACGATCCACGGTGAGATGGATGTGGCGAACGATTTGCCCAGGAACGGGCCCAGGGGCACGTACTCCCATGCCTGCAGGTCGCGTGAGGACCAGTCGTTGAGCAGGAACACCCCGAACACGTGGTCGGCGAAGTCGTCCACGGCCACCCGCTGTCCCATGGGGCTGGGGGTGCCGACGACGAACCCGACCTCGGCCTCGATGTCCAGGCGCACCGACGGACCGAACACCGGGGTGGGTTCGGTGGGTGGTTTGCGTTGGCCGGTGGGGCGCACGATGTCGGTGCCCGAGACCACGACGGTGCCTGAACGGCCGTGGTAGCCGATGGGCAGGTGCTTCCAGTTCGGGGTCAGTGGCTCCTGTTCGGGGCGGAAGATGCGGCCCACGTTGCTCGCGTGGTGCTCCGAGGCGTAGAAGTCCA
>DXDP01000448.1 GCA_019115445.1 Candidatus Nocardiopsis merdipullorum | reverse complement strand
CGGCCCCACACCCAGGGCAGCAGCCGCGCGAAGATCCTCCGGGGTGTCCACGTCCCGGCGCACCGTCCCCGTGCCCGCCACGGCCAGCTCACGGGCGCCCAGGGCCAGGTGGCGGTTGCGCGACGGCCCCTCGAAGGCGGGGGAGAAGGCCGCCCCCTCCCGGGCGGCCAGCAGGGTCGTCCCGACGCCGGGGGAGTCGGCCAGGAACGACAGCGGGTGCGCCGAGGCCGCCCCCAACACACGGGACAGCTCCGTGGGGCGCAGAGCGGGCAGATCGGCCGACAGCGCGCACACCCCCAGCTCCGGCAGCCGCCTCAACGCCACGGACGCCCCGTGCTCCAGCGCCGGGTTCAGCCCCGTACCCGGCTCCCCGCCCACCACGACGGCCCCCAACTCCGCCAGGGCCGCCCCGGCCCGAGGGTCCTCGGTCACCACGAACACGGTGGCCACCTCCGGACAGGTGCGTGCGGCCGCGACCGTGTCGCAGGCAAAGGCCAGGGCGAGTTCGGTGCGGTGGGGGCCTGCGGCCCGAGCCAGTCGCGACTTCGCACGGTCGAGATGCTTGACTGGGACGATCAGGGACCAGCGCATCCAAGGGTGCTCTGCCCCCGCTCGTTCTCCGACGCCGGTCACGGTCCCCCCGGGGCGTTGATCGGATGACGACAGTGAACACGAGGGTAGGCGTTCGGTTCCGGCGCGGCGCGGGCACCCCGTGCGTGTCGGAACCGCAGGCAGGGATGCCCGGGGCGGGAACGTGCCTCGGAGAACCTAAACTGTGTTGGCTGTGCTTCCGGTGGCGGGTGCCGAAAGCGAGGAAGTGAGGAGTCCCGTGGCCAAGCAAAGAGAATCGCGATGGGTCAAGTGGGTCGTGTCCCGAATCGTGCGATTCGCCCTCTGGTTGGTGTTCAAGCCGGAGTGGGAAGGCACCGAGCACGTGCCGGCCCGGGGCGGAGTGATCATCGCGGCCAACCACCTGTCGGTGGCCGACCCGCTCACGGTCGCGCACTTCCTCTACATCGGTGCCCGGCGCTGGCCGACCTTCACCATGAAGGACTCCGTCATGAAGATCCCCGTGGTCCGTGCGGTGGCCCGAAGCACCGGGCAGATCCCCATCAGGCGGGGCAGCGCCGATGCCGTCAAGGCCCTGGGGGAGGCCGAGAAGGCACTGGTCCAGGACGGGGCGTCGGTGATCTTCTACCCCGAGGGCACCTGCACCCGTGACCCGAACCTGTGGCCGATGACCGCCAAGAACGGTGTGGCCCGTCTGGCCCTGAACACGGGCATCCCGGTCGTGCCGGTGGCGCACTGGGGTGAACACAACTTCCTTCCCTACGGTGAGAAGAAGCCGCGACTGCTGCCCCCACGCAAACGGATCCAGTTCCTGGCAGGCCCCCCGGTGGACCTGTCGGCCTTCGAAGGCCGACCGATCACCGCCGCAGGCCTGGAGGGGGCCACGCAGGCGATCATGGCCGACATCACCGCGCTGCAGGCCAAGATCCGCGGCGAGGAGCCGCCCGCCGAGCCCTTCGACATGAAGGCGGCCCGCCGCAAGGAGGCCGAGGCCAAGAAGACCGAACGGGAACTTGCCGAGACCGAGGCGGCCGAAAGCGAAGAGCACGGCAAGGACGGCGCAGAGACGTGACAGCGCAGAGGGGGACCGACGACGTGAGGATCGCCGTGCTCGGCGCCGGGTCCTGGGGGACCGTGTTCGCGAACGTCATCGCCGACGCGGCCGACCTGTCCCGCAGGGAGAACCCCGACGGCCCCGGAACCGAGGTGGTCCTGTGGGGACGCCGCCCCTCGGTGGTGGATGCGATCAACGACAAGAACGAGAACCCGGACTACTTCCCGGGCACCGCCCTCAACCCGCGTCTTGGCGCCACCGCCGATGTCACGCAGGCCCTGGCCGGCGCGGACGTGGTGGTGTTGGCCGTACCCTCGCAGACTCTGCGCGAGAACCTGGCGTCCTGGCGCCCACACATCGCCGAGGACGCGGTGGTCGTCAGCCTCATGAAGGGTGTGGAACTTCGCACCCTCATGCGGGTCAGTCAGATCATCGCCGAGGTCCTGGAGTTCTCCGAAGAACGGATCGCGGTGGTCTCGGGCCCCAACCTGGCTCTGGAGATCGCCGAACGACAGCCCGCCACCGCCGTGGTCGCCTGCCCGCACGAGGAGACCGCGATCCGCCTGCAGGGGCTCTTCAAATCGCCCTACTTCCGCCCCTACACCAGCACCGACCTGGTGGGTGTGGAGATCGGTGGCGCCATGAAGAACGTCATCGGGCTGGCGGTGGGTGTGGCCGAGGGCATGGGCCTCGGGGACAACACCAAGGCCTCGCTCATCACCCGCGGACTGGCCGAGACCACTCGTCTGGCGGTCGCGCTCGGAGCCGGCGAGCACACCCTTTCCGGTCTGGCCGGGATGGGTGATCTGGTGGCGACATGCTCCTCCCCTTTGTCGCGGAACAGGACTTTCGGTGAGAAACTGGGCGCCGGCAAGACCTTGGAACAGGTCGTCGCGGAAACCGAACAGACGGCCGAGGGGGTCAAATCCTCCGAGGCGATCCTCGAACTGGGATGGGCACACGGTGTCGACATGCCGATCACCGAGTCCGTCGTCAAGATGATGCACCACGATATGAGCCCGGCCGAGGCACTGGTGTCCTTCATGGCACGCAGCACCAAGCCGGAGCGTTACGGGGTCTGAGGGAGAGCACCATGCAGTACACACCCGGCTCCGGGTGCGACGGTGAGAACACCCGGGCGGTCTCCCTCCCGGAACCTCCCGCCGTCGAGCGCCCCATGCGCATGCCCGTGCACCGCGCCACCACCTACGCGTTCGGTTCCACCCAGGAGTTCGCGGACGTGATCAACGGTTCGCGGGCGGGATACTCCTACGGCCGGTTCGACAACCCCACCGCCGACGCGTTCGCCGACGCGGTCGCGGCCCTGGAGGGCGTGCGGCTGCCGGAACCGGTGAGGGGCCAGGCCTTCTCCTCGGGCATGGGTGCGCTCAGCACCGTGTTCCTGGCACTGACCGAGTCCGGATCACACGTGGTGGCGGCCCGCTCCCTCTACGGCAACACGCACTCGCTGCTGGACGGGCTGCTGCGCCGCTTCGGTGTACGTACCGACTTCGTGGACATCACCGATCTGGACGCCGTCCGCGTCGCGGTCGGTCCCAGGACCCGCATGGTCTTCACCGAGACCCTGTCCAACCCCACGACGACCGTCTCGGACCTGCCCGGCCTGGCACAGATCGCCCACGAGGTGGGCGCCGCCCTGGTCGTGGACTCCACGTTCGCCTCCCCGGCGGTGTGTCGACCACTGGAGCACGGTGCGGACGTGGTCGTGCACTCGGCCACCAAGTACATCGGTGGGCACAGTGACGCCACCGGTGGTGTGGCCGTGGCCGCGCCCGCGCTCATCGACCGGATCCGCGCGGCCCGGGTCGACCTGGGCACCTGCCTGGCCCCGGACGAGGCCTACATGCTGCACAGAGGACTGGAGACACTGCCGCTGCGGGTCGCCCGCCAGTGCGAGACGGCCACGGCCCTGGCCGCGGCCCTGCAAGGACACCCGGCGGTGGAACGGGTCGACCACCCGTCCCTGACCTCGCACCCCGCGCACGTGCTCGCGGAAAAACTTTTCGACCCAGGGCGCCGGGGCGCGGTCGTGACCGTGCACCCCAAGGGTGGAAGGGACGCCGGACTCGCCTTCGCCGACCGGCTCCGTACCGCCACCCTTGCTGCTTCCCTCGGTGGTACGCACACCCTCGCCGCGCACGTGGCCACCACCAGCCACCGCAACATGAGTGATGCCGACCTGGCCGCCGCGGGTATCTCCCCGGGCGCAGTACGGTTCTCGATCGGACTCGAGGACCCCCAGGACCTCATCGAGGACGCGCTCCAAGCGCTCGGCAACGGATAACTACCTCATACTGGGTAGTTTCCACCGGTATCCATCCACAGGCGAGACAAAGGTCAGGGCAACATGTCGTCCGAGAAGCGCAAGATTCGGGTGGCCGTCGTCTTCGGCGGACGCAGTTCCGAACACGAGATCTCCTGTGTCACCGCGGGCAGCGTGCTGTCCGCCATCGACCACGACCGGTACGAGGTCGTTCCGGTGGGTATCACCCGCGATGGCAATTGGGTGCTGACCTCCGGAGACCCCGACCAGTTGCGCATCGACGCAAAGAACAAGACGCTGCCGAGCGTGGCAGGGGAGAGCGGCACCGACCTGGCGTTGCCCTTCGACACCGCCGGGCAGCTCATGACCGTCCACCCGGAGAAGGGGCCCGAGCGGCTGGCCGGGGTCGACGTGGTGCTGCCGCTGCTGCACGGCCCCTTCGGCGAGGACGGCACCATCCAGGGTCTGTTCGAGATGATGGATGTCCGCTACGCGGGCGCCGGGGTCTTCTCCAGCGCGGCGGCCATGGACAAGGTGTTCATGAAATCCATCCTCCTCGGTAACGGCATCCCCACCAGCGACCATGTCGCGATCACCGACCGCCGGTGGGCCAACGAACGCAAGAAGGTCCTCGACGACATCGCCGACCTCGGTGAGGTCGTGTTCGTCAAACCGGCACGCGCCGGAAGCAGCGTCGGGATCAGCAGGGTCACGAACCCCTCGGACGCCGACACCGTGATCACCGCGGTGGAGGCCGCCCGTGAGCACGACCCCAAGGTCCTGGTCGAGGCCCAGGTCGTCGGCCGTGAGCTCGAGTGCGGCGTCCTGGAGGCCGAGGACGGCGGTGTGCCCGAGGTGTCCGTACCCGCGGAGGTGCACGTGGCCGAGGGCTTCGACTTCTACGACTACGAAGCCAAGTACCTGGCCACGAGCAGCCTGAGCATCCCCGCCCAGATCCCCGAGGAGGCCACCGCACGCCTGCGCAGGATGGCCGTGGAGGT
>DXDP01000447.1 GCA_019115445.1 Candidatus Nocardiopsis merdipullorum | reverse complement strand
TGGACTTGCCGACGTTGGGCAGCCCGACGATCCCGATACTCAGACTCACAGGAACACAGTCTATGCGGCCCCGCGGATGCCTTGGCCCATGATCCTTCCCACCATCGATTTTCCGGATGCGGAGGATATCGACGGAATTCGGCTCGTGAGCAACAGGCACGATGGTTCGCCCCGAAAGATCCGGCGGGTTCCTCCACAGTCGCGAGAACCAGAACGCACCGGTCGTGCCTCCCACGGGAGGAAGGCGTGTTCGTCACGGAAGCGGGAAAGGAGCCGAAATGGCGACACGATCCCCGGGAAAGACACCGGGGTGTCACCTAAAGTGACACACTGAACACCGTGCGCAATGAACATGGAAGGTTCTCCACCATGCCGCCACGGAAAATGGAAGGCCCCGGACCCGGAAAAGCACCGTACTTCGCACCGGCCAACAGGTACAGGAAAAACGGCATCGGCACAAAGAAGAAACCCGAACCCGGCAACAACACCGGCCGTACCACACACGCCCCGGCCGGCACCCGGCCCGCACCGACCGGCGCACCCCGGCTGACCGGACGCGGCGGGACCCTTGTCATCGTCGTGTTCAGCCTCGTGGGCACCACCATCTCGCACTGGGTCGGCGTCCCTGCCGTACCCGGTGTCGCGTTCACGCTCGCCTGCCTGATCGCCGTCTTCCTGGTACGCCCCGCAGACCTGCTGTCCCTGTCGGTCAGCCCACCCGTCGCCTACTTCGTCGCCCTGGTCACGGCCGAAGCCGTCCTCGCCGTCGGCAACGAAGGCTACGCACGCGCACTCGTCCTCGGGTTGGCCTCACGCCTGGCCGAGGTCGCCCCCTGGCTGTTCCTCGGCACCGCGCTGGTACTCGTCATCGGTGTCTTCCGAGGCCTGACGGAGAACCTGCGCGATCTGGGTGACCAACTCGACGGACGCAAGTGAACACCCCACACCGGGACGGCGGAACGGTCAAAAAGGCGTCTCCCGATCCGCGGGCACACCTTCCTCACGCTCGTCCATGGCCGCGGCGAGCTTGGCACGGGCCCCCTCCAGCCACTGCTCACACACACGCGCCAACTCCTCCCCCCGCTCCCACAGGGCCAAGGAATCCTTCAGGCTCAGCCCACCGGACTCCAGGCGACGCACCACGTCGTTGAGCGCCTCACGACTTTCCTCATAGCTCATCTCGGGCTCGACCGCCTCGTCGGCGGCCTCGTTCACGGTCCCCTTGTCGGCCATGGCTACTTCTTCCCTCCGGTGGGTCCTGCTTCCTCGGTGTCGGGGTCATCGGTGGGGTCGGTACCCACCGACTCCACGGTCGCGGTCAAGGAGCCCTCGGCCAAACGCATCCGAAGCTCCTGCCCAGGGGCCAGATCGGCGACCGAACGCACCACCGAACCATCCTTTTGCTGCACGATCGCGTACCCCCGCGCGAGCGTGGTCGCCGGGGACAAGGCGTGCAGCCGAGCACGAGTGTGTTCCAACCCGTCACCGGCCCGGTCCAACGACACCGTCAGGCTGCGACGGGCACGGTCACGCAACTCCACGACCTTCTCGGTGAGCCGATCCAGCTCACGTACCGGGTCGGCCAACGCCGGACGCGAACGGATGCCCTCCAACCAGGAGAACTCACGTTCCAACGCGCCCCGCAACACGCGACGGCCCCGATCACGCAACTGACGGACCAGCTCCAACTGCTCCCCGACGTCGGGGATCACCCGCTTGGCGGCATCGGTGGGGGTGGAGGCCCGCACGTCGGCGACGTGGTCGAGCAGCGGCGCGTCCTGTTCGTGGCCGATCGCACTCACCACCGGGGTGGTGGTCGCCGCGACCGCGCGCACCAGCGCCTCGTCGGAGAACGGCAACAGGTCCTCCAGGGAACCGCCCCCACGGGCGATGATGATCACGTCCACGTCGGGATGTGCATCCAGCTCCTCCAGCGCGGCGATCACCTCACCGACCGCACGGTCGCCCTGCACCGTGGCCGGACGGACCTCGAAACGCACCGCGGGCCAGCGACGCCGCCCGTTCTCCAGAACATCGCGTTCGGCGGCCGAATCACGACCGCAGACGAGTCCCACGGTGTTCGGCAAGAACGGCAGCGACCGCTTGCGTTCCCGATCGAAGACACCCTCGGCCGTGAGCGTGCGACGCAACTGTTCCAGGCGGGCCAGGAGTTCCCCCAGACCCACGTGTCGGATCTCCAGGGCGCGCAGCGAGAACGTGCCGCGTGGCTCGTAGAAGTCGGGTTTGGCGTACACCACCACCCGCGCCCCCGGTTCGGGTGGCGGACTCTGCGCGTCCAGGACCGAGGTCTGACACACCACACGCGCGGAGACGTTCGCGACCGGGTCACGCAACGTGATGTAGACCATGCGTCCACGCCGATTCAGTTCGGCGATCTGCCCCTCCACCCAAATACGGCCCAATCGGCCGATCCACTGTCCGACGGCGCTCAGCACCACTCGGACCGGTTGCGGTGCCTCGGGGGAACTCTCCATGCCCATGTCAGGTGAGCCTAGAGGAGGGGTGTGACAGTTGGCCCGGGGCGCACCCGGGATCACCGGGTCGGCGGGGCACACTCCTCGGGTTGGTGTGTGGGGCCGGTGTGTTTTCCGCCCGACCATGCACATGCTTCCGGCGCGGAACCGGTTCCTCGACCCAACCTCCCAACCTCCGAGGAGCGGTGCTCCGCCCCGGGTCGAGGGGGTACCCGGGCGTGCGGGCTCGGCGAAGACCGGACGGTACATCGTCACCGCTCACACGTGCGCCCGATGTGCGCCCGATGCGGGAACGACGAAAAAGGGGGTGCGAAACGACCGGCCGGTTCCCTAGTTCGCCTCGGCCTCGAGCTTGGCGATGCGGTTGTCGTACATCTTGACGAACTCGGGACGGCCCTGGTGCGCCACCTCGTAGGAACGCAGGTCACGTACCTGGTCCACGGTGAGCTTGCGCAGACGGGCCCGGATCGAGGGAAGGGTCAACTCGTCGTAGGTGGGCACCGCCAGGTCCTCTGCCGCAGGGGCGGCCTCCTTGCGGACCTTCTCCAGGACCTCCTCGTCGGCGACCGTGGTGTCGGCCTCTGCGACCGCGATCTCCTCGGCGATCTCCTTCTTCTTCTCCGGGATGTCCTCGGTGGCCGGGGCGGGGTCCTCGGCGGTGGCCTCGGGCTCTTGCGCCTTCCGACTCTTCTCGTCGGCCGACCCGGAGGAGGAAACCTTGCTCTTGTCCTTTGTGGACTCGTCCTCCGCGACCTTGTCCTTCGCGGCGGGCTCGGCTGTGGACTCGGCAGCCGGCTCTGCGGCGGGCTCGGCGACAGGCTCGGTGGTGGTTTCCACTCTGCTGCCTTCCGTGGCCGATTCCTCGACCTCGCCCTCGGTCTTCGGAGTCTGCTCGGCCGCCGTGGATTCACCCGCCTCCTCGGCGGGGACGGAGGCGGACACCGGCTCCTTGCGCCCGAAGACTCCCTTGACCAGGGTGATCAACTTCGTGGCGATCGACGGGTTCGACATAGGACGGGGGCTCCTGATGATCTCGGTATGTGTGCCGGCAGTGCGCTTTTCGAACAACCGGGCGATGCCGAGTTGGGTGCGAACCGCCTAGCAGATGCGATGGGACCACCAGGATAGATGAGTGTTGGACACCATGAGCGGGGGCCAAGTGAACGATTGGGCCACTTCGACACGCAACTGGAGACATTCCGTTGCGGTACCGTCACCTGCAGGTGGGTCCTACGGTGGGATATGCCCATTTCAACACCGACTCGAGCGCCTGATCCCACACTCGTCGATCCGACCTAGGATGTATGTATGACTGCGATGACGACTGCGACGAACCAACGCCGCGTGCTGCTTGCCAACCCCCGAGGCTACTGCGCCGGTGTCGACCGAGCGGTCATCACCGTCGAAAAGGCCCTGGAACAGTACGGCGCCCCGATCTACGTTCGCAAACAGATCGTGCACAACACCCACGTGGTGAGCACGCTGGAGAAGCGAGGCGCGATCTTCGTGGAAGAAACCGATGAGGTCCCCGAGGGTGCCATCGTCGTCTTCTCCGCGCACGGCGTCTCCCCCGCTGTACACGAGCAGGCCGAGAAGCGTCAGCTCAAGACGATCGACGCGACCTGCCCGCTCGTCACCAAGGTCCACAAGGAGGCCCAGCGTTTTGCCTCCCAGGACCGGGACATCGTCCTCATCGGCCACATCGGCCACGAGGAGGTGGAGGGCACCAGCGGTGAGGCCCCCGACCACATCCAAATCGTGGAAAGCCCGAAAGAGGTCGACAAGGTCGAGGTCCGCGACCCGGACAACGTCTCCTGGCTCTCACAGACCACTCTGTCCGTGGACGAAACCAACCAGACCGTCGACGCGCTCCGCGAACGGTTCCCCAACTTGATGGACCCGCCCAGCGACGACATCTGCTACGCGACCTCGAACCGCCAGGAGGCCGTCAAGGCCATGGCCCCCGAGTGCGAGCTGGTGATCGTGGTCGGTTCCGACAACTCCTCGAACTCGGTCCGTCTGGTGGAGGTGGCCCTCGACGCCGGCGCGAACGCCGCCCACCTCATCGACAACGCCTCCCTGATGGACGAGTCGTGGCTGAAGGACGTCACCACAGTCGGTGTGACCAGCGGCGCCTCGGTCCCCGACATCCTGGTCCGGGAGCTGCTCGACAAGCTCTCCGGGTTCGGTTACGGGGACGTCACCCCGATCACCACGGCCGAGGAGAACCTGACCTTCTCCCTGCCCAAGGAACTGCGCCGCGACCTGCGCTCGGAGTGACCCCGAAAAACACGTGGGTGCCGCGTCCCCGAAAAAAAGGGGGCGCGGCACACGCCGTTCGGGGGCCGACTCAGGCGTCGTCGGAGTCTTCCTCGTCCCCTTCCTCGTCCCCTTCGTCGTCGGATTCGTCGTCTGCCTCCCCCTCTTCCTCGGGAAGGGCCTGCAGGCTCTCGGCCAGGACGGCGAATTCGTCCAAGGTCGTGGGGCCGGACAGGACCACGGTCATGCCCTCACCCTCATCGACCAGGGCACGCCAGTCGTCCCCGTTGTCGTAGTGCTCCCACCCACGGTCGCCCACGTTGACCGTGCCGACGTACTCGGCGCCCCGGACCCGGCCCGCCACGATCCGGTCGTCGTCGCTCTGACTGAGCATCGCGTGACTGTCCTCGGGTGTGGCAAAACCCACGCTCCACTCGACCGGCCCGCTCAGGTCCAGGGTCGAACTGGTGGGGATCCACCCCTCGGGCAGTTCCTCCGAGGGGATCACCACCGGGTGATCGGCCACCTCGTTCAGAGCCTCGGCGTCGGGTCGGTACTCCACCGTCGGGATGGCCTCACCGGACCTGCCGGCCACGACGAGAGCCATGACCAAAAGGACCGCGACGACAAGTCCGAGGGCGATGGTGTAGTTCTTGAAGGTCCCGCTGGACCGGCTGTACTCACTCATGGCACGTCCCAGCTTGCCGCAGGCCCCGGGCCTGCTCACCCCGGGGTCCCCTTTTCCCCCACGCCCGTCAAGGGTGGGGACGGTTACCCTTATGATGTTCGTGTGGGTATCACAGCGATTTTCGTGGTTCGGCTACGCTGCCTCTAGCGGCGGCCGCCCCTTCTTTCGGTGTTCCGCCGCTCAGCGAGTCCAGCCGGGCGGTGTTTCCTCCTGCCCGGACGATCCAGAATTTCGCGGAGCGTCCTTCCATGCCCACCTACGGGGGCGGCCGTC
>DXDP01000446.1 GCA_019115445.1 Candidatus Nocardiopsis merdipullorum | reverse complement strand
CCTGGAGGTCAACGTCGACTACCTGGCCTTGGTCGCGGTCGACCTGCTGGACCGGGAACTGCTCAACGTACACATCCCTTTCGACGCCCGCGCCGCGGGAGCACAGGCGAGTGTGCAACAGATCGCCACGGCCCTGCGGGAGCTCGCCCTGGACCCGGTTCTGGCCGAACGCCGCATCATCGGTGTGGGCGTGGCAATCCCCGGACTCATCGACGCCCCTTCCGGAGCCGTCACCTACGCACCCAACCTGGGGTGGCAGGACCTCGAGCTGCGGAAGCATCTCACCGATCTTCTGGCCACACCCGAACTGCCCGTGTTGGTGGACAACGACGCCAATCTCGGCGCGATCGCCGAGTACCGGGTGGGTGCGTACTCGGGCACCCCGGACCTGGTCTACGTGACGGGTGAGGTCGGTATCGGGGCGGGGGTGCTGACCAATGGGTCACTGCTGCGCGGCGCGAGCGGATTTGCGGGGGAGATCGGGCACGTGCCGCTGGATGCGAACGGGCCCGAGTGTGGGTGTGGCCGACAGGGCTGTGTGGAGGCGCTCGCGGGTATCGACGCGATCCTTCACCGGGCCGTCCCGGACAAGTTCCCGGACCGGCCGCTGTCGGGCAAGGACATCACCGATCTGGTCACGACCGCCGTGAAGCGCGCCGAAACGGGGGACACCGCGGCCATCGGCGCGATGGAGAGTGCCGGCACGTGGCTGGGCCATGGGTTGGCCATGCTCGTCAACATCACCAACCCGCGGCTGATCGTCCTGGGCGGCTACTTCGTGCCGATGGGGCCGTGGCTCCTGGAACGGGCACGGTCGGCCGCCGCCGAGGATTCCTTCGCCCCCGACACGGGTGGCTGCCGTATCGAGCTGTCCACCCTGGGGCTGAGCGCCGCCGCGCGCGGCGGCGCCGCCTCGATGATTTATGCGTTGGACAGTGGAGAGCTGCCTCTTCCTGCGTCGCGGTCTTCCGTGGCCGGTCGGTGAGCCCGGTTCAGGTCCCCCGTACTCCGAGTTCGGCCACGGCCGTGCCTTCCTCCAGGTGGAGGTACACGTCGCGCGTGCCGTGGGCACCCTCGGCGGGTGCGCGGAACTCGGTGAAGGCGTAGGGGTCCGGGTCCGCCAAGACTCTGATCTCGGCGGCGACGGGCCCCTTCTCCCGGTCGTCCAGGCGTACTCGGACAGTGGCCTCCCGTGTGGTGTTGGCGGTGATGTGGATCTCGCTCGTGCCGGGGCCAAGATCCACGTCGTGGAAGGCGATCCAAGCACCGTCCTCGGTGGCTCGCACCGCGTCTCCCCGTTCGGCCGTCAGTGGACACAGTGCCGTCGCGTGTGCGGAGTCGTAGCCGACCACCGACCAGGGTCCGGCGTGTGCGTCACGGGGCGGGATCGTCTCTCCCGGGACCGCCAGGGGCGTGGTCACCCGGATGTCGGTGGCCGAGCGGCCGATGAGCAGTTCACGGGCCGCGTCCTCGACGACGAACCTGTCCCGGACGGTGTCCCACAGGGCGAGCTGATCGACGTCGAAGGTCACCGTGGCCAGGGTGCTGTCACCCGGGGCCACGCTCACCCGGGAAAACCCACGCAGGGCACGCAAGGGTGTGTGGAAACGGGAGGTCAGTTGGCGGGTGTAGACCTGGACGACCTCCTCCGCGGTGCGGGTACTGGTGTTGGTGACCAGAACCTCCACGATGACGCGTCCGTCGGCCACGCGCACGAGCGGTTCGGTGTAATTCACCGATGTGTGGCCCAGGCCATGGCCGAACGGGTAGAGCGGGTCGCCCTCGAAGTACAGGTAGGTGCTGCCCGCGGAGACGATGTCGTAGTCCAGCGGGTCGGGCAGGTCCGCAACGGAGCGGTACCAGGTCTGGGTGAGTCGTCCGGCGGGTTCGACGTCGCCGAACAGCACATCGGCCAGGGCCCGACCGTACTCCTGGCCGCCGTGGGCGGACCACAGAAGGGCGGGCAGGTTCTCGTCCGCCCAGGTCACGGCAAACGGGTACCCGCTGCTGAGTACGAGGACGATGTCGGGGTTGGCCCGGTGAACCGCGCGCAGCACGTTCTCCTGGGCGGCGGGCAGATCCAGGTCGGTGCGGTCCTCGGTCTCCCGACCGTTGACCATGGGGTGATCACCCGCCACGACCACGCAGACATCCGCTTCCGCAGCGACCCGGGCGGCCTCGGCCGCGCCGGTGCCGAGGCCGTCGATCCGTAGTGGCGTGCCCGGTCCCTCGGTCAGGCGCAGGGTCCCGTCGTCGGCCACGGTGATCGCGCGGCCGGTGTGTATCTGTGTCAGGGTGACCGTGCCCTCGGGTGCGCGGTGGATCCGGAAGGTCTCCCGTACTTCCCACTGGTTCGGTCCGGGTGATTCACAGACCAGTTCGGCCCCTTCCGGCCCCTCCCCCAGGTGCAGGCCGTTGACCTCCGAACGCAGTACGACGGCGCCACCACCCCAGTCCAGGAGCGCGAACCGGGATGCGGTTTCTTCGTCCCCGCCCACCTGCGGGGGGCCTCCGTCGGTGGGGTGGACGATCGGTCCGTCGGGGGCGTGGAGCGTGACCCGGTCGGCCCCCTCACAGAAGACCGTGTCGACACGCTCGGCCAGCCCGGCCCGCGCGGTGAAGGTGTAGGGCAGGGTGCCGCTGTACCAGTCCTCCATGAGGGTGTCTCCGAGTTGGCCGATCACGGCGACACTGCGCACGTTTTGCAACGGCAGGAGTCCGGAGTTGCGGAGCAGGACGAACGAGCGTGCGGCCGCCTCCCGGGTGAGGGGGCGATGGGTGGGGTCGGCCACGGCGCGGCGGGCCCGGGGTGGTGCGGGGTCGAACTCGCCGAGCCGAACACGAAGAGACAGGGCCCGACCTGCGGCCCGGGCGATGTCGTCCTCTGTGAGGAGTCCGCGCCGCAAGGCCTCTTCGATGTGTTCGAGGGTGGCTTCGGGGTCGGCGTCGTCCTGGGTGAAGCTGTCCAGCCCGGCACGGATCGCGTGCGCGTAGGCGGTCGGCAGGTCGGGGTGGAAGGCCTGGAGTCCGGCCAGGTTGCCGGGGGCATGGGCATCGCTGACCACGAGCAGGGGGTCGGGAGCAGCGGGGCGCAATACCTCGTCGATGAGTGGGCTCAGGTGGGCGGGTCTGCCGTTGACCAGGTTGTAGGAGGGCATGACACCCACCGCCGAGCCGTCACGCAGGGCGGGCAGGTGGGCGGGCAGCTCGTACTCGTGCAGGACCCGCGGTGGCAGGTCGCTGGAGGTGGTGCAACGGTCCTCCTCGTTGTTGTAACCGAGGAAGTGCTTGAGGGTGGGGGCCAGTCGCAGGGTCGGCCCCTCCCCTGCCAGGCCACGTGCGTAGGCGCTGGAGAGCAGGCCGGTGAGCCAGGGGTCCTCGGACCAGCCCTCTTCGTTACGTCCCCATCTGGGGTCTCGCAGCGGATTGACGACCGGGGCCCATACATTACGGCCTGCACCTGTCGGGTCCTGCTCGTGGGATGCCAGGACCTCTTCGGCCACTGCCTCCCCCACTCTGCGCACCAGGTCGGTGTCCCAGGTGGCTGCCAACCCCACGACCTGGGGAAATACGGTGGCCCGGCCGAGCCAGGCCAGACCGTGGAGCGCTTCGGTGCCGGTACGGAACGGCTTCACACCCAGGCGTGGGACCGGAGCTTGGTACTGGTGAAGCAGACCGATGCGCTCCTTCGTGGTCAGCCGGTCCAGCAGATCGGCGGTACGAAGATCGGCGGGCAGATCGGGGTCTTGGAAGGGCGGTCGATCCGGGTGAGTCATGAGGGTTGCCGCCTCTCAGGAGGTAGGTGATGTGACGTTCAGGTCCAAATTGAAATCGAAGCGATTCGACTTGGCGCCTTGTTCACTCTTGTGTGACACATCACCGTGGAGTAATTTGTTCGTCCAAACGACCACCTAATTTCATAGCAAAAAGGTCCCGCGTTTCCTACCCCCCAGGGCATTTGCCCGATCGACCGAAGGAACTACGCCATGCCCCCCATCCGCCGGCGACCGACCCCCAATCGCCGCAGCTTCCTCGGACTCATGGGCGCCACGACCGCTGTGGCCATCTCCCCCCACCTGCTCGCCGGATGTTCCTCCGGAGGTGGCGGCGGCGGATCGGCCTCGGACTCCGGTGTCCTCGACGACCTCATCCCCGACCACATCCCCTTCGAGGGGGTGATCCCCGACATCGAGGGCATCGACGGGGCTCCCGACGGCTTCACCGCCTACCCGGACCCGCCCATCCAGGCGCTGCCCGAACCTCCCGGCAGCGGCGGGCACTACTCCGCGATGACCCCCATGTGGGGTCCCATCCCACCCGGCCTGGGCAACAACTCGTTCTACGACTACGTCAACGACCGCATCGGAGCAACGGTCGAGTTCAACTTCCAGGACGGCGACACCATCATCGACAAGATGAACGCGGTCATCGCGGGCCGTGACGTCGCAGACATCACGATGTTCCCGGACTGGGTGATCGGCCTGATCCCGCAGTTCAACCGAGCCGTGGGCGAACTGTTCGAAGACCTCACCCCGTACCTGGCCGGAGACGCGGTCAGCCCCTACCCGATGCTCGCCAACCTGGAGAGCAACGCCTGGCGCTGGAACGTCTTCAACGAACAACTACAAGGCGTGCCATGGCCCTCCGAGCCGTTCAGCAACTGGATCCTGTACCGGCGTGATCTTCTGGACGAGTACGGACTCGACCTGCCCACCACGCCCGACGAGCTCATCGCCCTGGGTGAGGAGGTCAACGACCCCGACAACAACCGGTGGGCGTTCGGCGATTTCACCCTGACCGCCCGGCAGATCTTCGGAGCCCCCAGCGAGTGGCGCTATGAATCCGGCGAGCTGATCCACATGTTCGAGACCGACGAGTGGCGCGCGAGCGTCGAGTTCATGCACCGGGTCTACGAGGCCGGTCTCGTCCATCCCGACATCGTCGCCCAGTCCGGCAACGCCAAGGAACTCATCAACTCCGGGCAGATCCTGTTCAACCAGGACGGTATCGGGGCCTGGCACGAGGCCTACGGGCAGATGCTCGGTGATGACTCCGATTTTCGGCTCGACCTCGTTCCGGTCTTCGGCGCCGACGGAAACGACCCCGTCATGCACCGCAACGACCCCTCCGCCCAGTCCGTGTTCGTACGCAAGGGCATGGAACCCGAAGAGGTCGAGGAGATACTGCACATCCTCAACTTCTGCGCCGCACCCTTCGGTACCCGCGAGTACATGGATTATCGGTACGGGGAGGAAGGCGTCCACCACGAACTCAACGACGACGGCGCCCCCGAACTCACCGAACTCGGCAACACCGAGGTCAACGACGGTTACTACTTCCTCAGCGGTCGGCCCCCGTCCGTCACCGAGAGCCAGTTCCCCGACTTCGTGCAGTGGAAGACCGACTGGTTCAACGACGCGATCCAGTACGCCGAGGAGAACCCGTTCACCGGGATCCGCATCCAGCGCCCCGAACGCTTCTCCGCCGCGGAAACACCCATGACCGACCGGGTCGAGAACATCATCCGGGGCCGTGAGGGTCTGGACACGCTCGACGACGCCATCGAGGACTGGCGCCGTGACGGTGGTGACGAGGGCCGTGACTTCTTCCTCGAAGTACTGCAGGAGCACGGTCGTGATTGAACACAACGGTGATACGGGCAGTACCGCCACCGCCACGCCCCCCGCGCCCCGGAACCGCGGGGGGCGCCCCCGTGGTCGGCAGCGCGCACACGTGCCCGAACGTCGAGGTTCGCGAAGACGCATTCCGTTCCATGCCCGGTTGCGTCGCGACTGGCAGCTCCTGCTGATGACGCTCCCGGCGCTTGTCCTGCTCGCCGTCTTCCACTACACGCCGACCCTTGGCAACATCATCGCGTTCCAGGAGTACAACCCCTGGGACGGGCTCCTCGGCAGCCCCTGGGTGGGTTTTGCCCAGTTCGAGCGGCTGTTCGCGGACCCACGGTTCTGGCACGCCGTCGGCAACACGCTGATGATCGCCACGATCCAGCTGGTGTTCTTCTTCCCCATCCCCATCGCCCTGGCGATCCTGCTGGACAGTGTCCTCACCCGGAAGTTGCGGTTGGTGCTGCAGTCCATCGTGTACATGCCGCACTTCTTCTCCTGGGTGCTGGTGGTGACCCTGTTCCAACAGATCCTCGGCGGTGCCGGACTGTTCTCCCAGGTACTACGCCAGAACGGTTACGCACCGCTGGAGGTCATGAGCAACCCGGACGCTTTCCTGTTCGTGGTCACCTCCCAGATGATCTGGAAGGACGCCGGGTGGGGGACGATCATCTTCCTGGCGGCCCTGGCCGCCATCAACCAGAACCTGTACGAGTCGGCGGCCGTCGACGGTGCCGGACGTTGGCGACGCATGTGGCACATCACGCTGCCCGGGCTGCGCCCCGTCATCATCCTGCTGCTCATCCTCAAACTCGGCGACGTCCTCAACGTCGGTTTCGAGCAGTTCTATCTGCAGCGTGACGCATTCGGCTCCGGGGTGTCGGAGGTTCTCGACACTTTCATCTACCACCAGACACTGGTCACCGGAAACTTCAGTGCGGGTGCGGTCGCGGGCCTGGTCAAGGGCATCGTCGGCCTCATCCTCATCCTTTTGGCCAACAAGCTGGCCCACAAGATGGGCGAACACGGAATCTACCGACGCGCATGAGCACATTGTTCTCCGAACGCCCCGTGTGGGCGGAACGCCCGAGCCTTCCCGCCCGCGTCACGAAGTCCGTCACGCTGGTGGCGATCGCGCTCGTCATCGTATTTCCCCTCTACATCGTGATCCTGACGAGCCTGTCCCCGGCCTCGGCGGTCAACGACGCCGGTGGCCTGGTGCTGGTCCCTCGGGGGGTCTCGTTCGCGGCCTACTCAGACCTGTTCAGCGGCGGTGTGGTCACCCGCGCCGTCCTCGTCAGTTTGGGCATCACGACCGCGGGCACCCTTGTGAGCCTGGTCGCCACCATCCTGGCCGCCTACGGGCTGTCGCGCCCCGGCTCCCTGTGGCACCGACCGTTGCTGTTCGCGGTGCTGCTGACGTTCCTGTTCGCCCCCGGGATGATCCCGCTGTACCTGCTGGTCAGCAATGTCGGCCTGATCGACAACTACTGGTCGCTGATCCTGCCGACCGCTGTGAACGCCTTCAACCTCGTTGTCATGCGTGCGTTCTTCATGAACCTGCCGCAGGAGATCGGGGACAGTGCCCGGGTGGACGGGGCGAGCGAGTGGACGATCCTCACCCGCCTGGTGCTGCCCATGTCCAAGGGGGTGACCGCGGTGATCGGCCTGTTCTACGCGGTCGGGTACTGGAACGCCTTCTTCAACGCGATCCTCTACATCAACGACAACGCCAAGTGGCCGCTTCAGCTGATCCTGCGTCAGTACGTCCAGCAGGGGCAGCAGCTCAGTTCCAGTTCGGTGATCGGTGACGCGGTGCACGGCAGTGCCTCCGCCCCCAACCTCGCCATCCAGATGGCGATCGTGGTGGTGGCGTTGGTGCCGGTCACGTTCGTCTACCCCTTGGTGCAGAAGCACTTCACCAAGGGTGTGATCATCGGTGCCGTCAAGGGCTGAGTGTGGGACGGGCCCCGGGGGCCGAGCACCTGCTCCCGGGGACGAACCACTCAAAGATCCCGTTGGTGGATGTCCCTGCGGTGTCCTACGGCGAGCACCCGCACGACGAGTCGCCCGTCATCGTCCTTCTCAACAGCGGTGATCCCTGCACGGAACGGCTGTGGGGCGGAAACCGCTTCTTCGGTTCCCGCCCCACGTCACTCAGCGGTCAGGGCCGGTGGCCGGATCGCCATAGATGATTCCGCGCCCGTTGGTGCCGATGTACACACGGCCGTAGACATTCGGGTCACCGGTGATGGTGGCGCCGCTCCAGCCCCACTGGTGCTGGTCGTCGTTGATCCGTGTCCAGCTCTGGCCCGCGTCGTCGGAGCGGAAGATGCCACGCACTCCGTCGATCCG
>DXDP01000445.1 GCA_019115445.1 Candidatus Nocardiopsis merdipullorum | reverse complement strand
GTGGATCATCATGGACCGTCTGTGAACGACCGGCCCGGACCCCCGGGCTTTTCTGATAGCAAGGAACGCATGGCCACACCCACGCACGACGGCCCCACAGGTGCCCCCGTGCACCCCGAAGGCTTTTCCGTCACCGGAGACGAGGAGTCCCTGCGCGAGCGCGCCGAAGAGCACCTACGCGCCCTTGCCGGACAAGACACGCAGCTGTACGACGACCAGTGGCGGGCCATCCGAGCATTGGTCTTCGAGCACCGGCGCGCACTGGTCGTCCAACGCACCGGCTGGGGCAAGTCGGCCGTGTATTTCGTGGCCTCGGCACTGCGCCGCGCCGAGGGATCCGGGCCCACCGTGATCATCTCCCCCCTGCTGGCACTGATGCGCAACCAGATCGCCGCCGCCGAACGCGCCGGGATCGGGGCACGCACCATCAACAGTTCCAACACCACCGCCTGGCAGGAGATCTACGCCGACATCACCGCAGGACGTGTGGACGTGCTGCTGGTCAGCCCCGAACGCCTCAACAACCCGGAGTTTCGCGACCGGGTCCTGCCAGAACTTGCCGCAGGGGCGGGGTTGGTCGTCATCGACGAAGCTCACTGCGTCTCCGACTGGGGGCATGACTTCCGCCCCGACTACCGGCGTATCCGTTCCCTGTTGCACGATCTGCCCGATGGTGTTCCGGTACTGGCCACCACCGCCACCGCGAACGAACGAGTCACTCGCGACGTGGCCGAACAGCTTCGTGCCGGTGCGGAGAGTCAGGACACCCTCGTACTGCGAGGCTCCCTCGAACGTGAAAGTTTGCGGCTGGCCGTGGTCGAGCTTCCCGACCCCACGGCCCGTCTCAGCTGGCTGGCCGAGCACCTGCCCACGATCCCCGGATCGGGCATCGTCTACACCCTCACCGTCGGGGCAGCCATGGAAACGGCCCGCTTCTTGGCCGAGCAGGGTATGGAGGTGCGTGCCTACACCGGACAGACCGAACCCGAGGAGCGCCGCCAGGCCGAGGACGACCTGCTGTCCAACAGGGTCAAGGCACTGGTGGCAACCAGCGCATTGGGCATGGGGTTCGACAAACCCGATCTTGGTTTCGTGATCCACCTGGGCGCACCACAGTCCCCGATCTCCTACTACCAACAGGTCGGTCGAGCCGGTCGAGGCGTGGACCGCGCCGAGGTGATCCTGCTGCCCGGCCGGGAGGACGTACAGATCTGGGAATACTTCGCAGGCCTTTCCTTCCCCCCGGAAGAGACCGTGCGTCAGACACTGGAGGTGCTGGCCGCAGCGGAGGAACCGATGTCGGTGGCTCGCCTGGAAACCCGTGTGGACCTACGGCGCAACCGCCTGGAGCAGATGCTCAAGGTACTGGACGTGGACGGGGCGGTACGCCGGGTCCGTGGTGGTTGGATCACCACCGGAAACCCCTGGGTCTACGACACCGAGCGTTACGCCGCCGTCACCGCCGCCCGCGAACGCGAACAACAGGCCATGCTCGACTACATCGGGGCCCCCAACTGCCGCATGGAGTTCTTGCGCCGCCAACTCGACGATCCCCAGGCCGAGCCCTGTGGTCGCTGCGATGTGTGTACGGGTGAGTACTGGCCGACCGAGGTGGCCCCGAACCACCGCCGAGCAGCTGCCGAACACCTGGACCGGCCGGGAACACCCATCACCCCGCGCCGTCAGTGGCCCACCGGGATGGACACCCTGGGTCTACGGCTGTCCGGCCGGATCAAGGACGACCTTCGGGCAGCGGAGGGCCGTGCCCTGGCTCGCCTCACCGATGTGGGGTGGGGTACCGAACTGCGTCGGCGCCTGGCCGAGGACGCCTCGGACGAACCCGTCGACGAACGCATGTTTCAAGGGATGATCCGGGTACTCGCCGACTGGGACTGGCAGGAACGGCCCGTCGGTGTGGTGGCGATGCCCTCCCTGACCCGGCCGGTACTCATCACCGATCTGGCCGAGCGGATCGCCCGGACCGGTCGCCTGAGGTTCGTGGGTTTCCTGAACCATCGCTCCGAGGCGGGGGTCGGCCCACGCCGCCACAACAGTGCACTGCGCCTGCAACAGGTCTACAACGCCCTGACCTTGGGGGAGGAGACGGCTCGCAGCATCACCGAGGTCAACGGCCCGATCCTGCTGGTGGACGACTACACCGACACCGGGTGGAGCCTGACCGTGGCCGCTGCGCTCCTGCGTCGGGCCGGAGCGCCCGCCGTACTGCCCCTGACCCTGGGCACCGCCGGTGGATGACGGGCCGGACCACAAACGCCCCTGACGGGCCTACCTGCCCCGAGAGGCGCCTCTACGCGTCGGTTGGCCCTCACCCAGGTCCGGGCGTGCACCCGGCTGGTGCAGGGCACGTGCGGCCAGGTTCTGGGCCATACCGAGCGCCTCCTTGGGGTGGCGTCCGGCCAGCCACGCCGGCAGAAAACCGGCGATGAAGGCATCACCTGCGCCGACGGAACCGGGGGCGGGCTCGACCGGTTCGGCGGGGACCGTCACGCAGTCGTCACGGGTCTTGGAGGCCCACAAACCGCCCTCGGCACCGAGTTTGAGCACGACGTTGGGAAACCACGCGGTGAGAACCTTGGCCGCTGCTTCGGGCTCGTCACGCCCGGTGAGTACGCGGGCCTGGTCCATGTTGGCAAACAGAAGGCGTACCCCGTGAGTCCATTCCAGGAAGTTCTCCGCCTCGACCCGCTTCAGTGGCGCGTGCGAACCACCGTCCACGGAGATCGACATCCCACTCTCGTGGGCCATGCGTAGCGCCACCCGGGCTGCACGCCGAGAGTCGGGGTTGATGAGGGTGTAACCCGACACGTGCAGATGACCATCTGCTCCGAACACGTCACGGGGCAGGTCCTCGGGCTGTAGACGGGCGTTGGCGCCAGGATCGCTGAGCATCGTCCGATCACCACGATGGGTGATCATCACCACACAGGTTCCGGTGGGGCGTTCGGGATCCATGACCATGCGTGACTCCAGGCCGTAACCCATGAGCTCCATCTCACGGGTGCGGCCGGTGATGTCGGAGCCGCGTCGGCCCACGAAGGTCGTATCAGTGCCCCCCACGGCCAGCCATGAGGCGATGTTGGCCCCTGAACCTCCGCCATACATGACCACGGACGCAGGGGTGTCGCTGCCGCGGGCCAAAGGGTGGAACGCGCGCGCGACTGCATCGGTCATGAGATCACCGATTACGACCACTCGTGTCATTTCGTCAGCCACCGCCGAGGATTATGAAGAATCTGTGCCCGAACGACGTTAACAGGTGAACTCTCTGCTGCGTGTAACGAACTGACAGCGCCAAGGACACACACCTTCGACGGGGGCGGGCTTCACGAAGCCGGGAACTCCGGCCCGCTGCCGGTCGTTGTTCACCGCCTGCTCGAGAGCTCTTCGTGGGTTGTTGTCCCGATCGGGGAGAGGAACGACCCCAGTCCCCTTCCATTGTCGTCTAGTCTCGCAATCGTGCAGTCCTACCCGAACCACTGGGAAGCCGACGTCGTTCTCACCGACGGAGGCACCGCGCACTTGCGCCCGATCACCCCAGACGACGCCGACCTGTTGCGTGAGTTCCACTCTCGACTCTCACCGGAGACGATTTATTACCGGTTCTTCGCGCCCTACCCCAGACTCTCGAAACGGGATGTCGAACGTTTCACCACGGTCGACTACGAGGAACGTGTTGCCCTGGTCGCCACGATCTCCGACGACTTCGTGGCTGTGGTGCGTTACGACAAGATCGCCCCGGAGGAAGCCGAGGTCGCCTTCGTGGTGGAGGACGCCCACCAGGGGCGCGGCCTGGCCTCGGTGTTGCTCGAACACATCGCAGCCGCGGCCCGTGAGCGCGGGATGCGCAGGTTCATCGCCGACGTGCTGCCCGAGAACCGCAGGATGATCAACGTCTTCCGGGAAGCCGGATACACGGCTCAGCAGACCTTCGACGAGGGTGTCATCCGCCTGATGCTGGACCTTCAACCCACCGACGACTCCCGAGAAGTCATGCAGGCCCGGGAGCAACGTGCCGAGTCCCGCTCCATCGCCCGACTTCTCTTTCCGAAGTCGGTCGCAGTCATCGGAGCCAGCCGTACCGCGCACACCATCGGCCAAAGTGCCCTGCGCAACCTGCTCAACGGTGAGTTCCAAGGGCCGGTGTATCCGGTGCACCCCGAGGCCAGGGCCGTGGTGGGTGTACGCGCCTACCCCTCCGTCCTGGACATCCCCGACGAGGTCGACCTGGCCGTGGTGGCGGTCCGGGCCGAGGCCGTGACCGGGGTGGTCGAACAGTGCGCAGAGAAGGGCGTGCACGGGCTCGTCGTGGTCAGCTCCGGGTTCGGCGAGAGCGGCACCGAGGGGAGGGAACGCCAGGACGAACTGGTGCGGACCGCCCGAGCCGCCGGGATGCGCGTGGTCGGCCCCAACTGCCTGGGTGTTGCCAACAACTCCCCCGAGGTCTCTCTCAACGCCACCCTGTCCCCGGAGTTGCCGCCCAGCGGTCCCATAGGGTTCTTCTCCCAATCGGGTGCCCTGGGACGAGCCATCCTCCAGCGCGTCGCCGAGCGGGGGATGGGGCTGTCCACCTTCGTGTCCGCGGGTAACCGTGCCGACGTGTCCGGCAACGACCTCATGCAGTACTGGCAGGAGGACCCCGAGACCGAGGTGGTGCTGCAGTACCTGGAGTCGCTCGGAAACCCCCGCAAGTTCACTCGGCTGGCCCGCCGGCTGGCCAAGGAAAAGCCTGTCGTCGCAGTGCGCAGTGGAGGATCCACACAGACCACCCCGACCGGGCACGCCGCGGGTGGCCTGAGTCTGCCCGACTACGCGGTCACCTCTTTGTTCCAACAGGCCGGTGTGGTGCGTGTGGACGACATCACCCAGATGTTCGACGCCGCCCAGTTCTTCGCCTACCAACCGTTGCCGGACGGCCCGCGTGTGGGGATCATCGGTAACTCCGACTCCTTGGAGTTGCTGGTCAAGGATGCTGCCGTGCGCCAAGGGCTCAAACCTCACGAACCGGTCAATCTGGGGCCTCAAGCCACGGCCGAGGACTTCGACCGGGCCTTGGAAGCAGCGCTGGCCGCACCCGACGTCCACTCGGTCGTGGTCGTGTTCATCCCGGCCCTGCATCCCATTTCCGACGACGTCGCACGCGTCCTGCGGGCCCGCGCGGTGGGGGCCGACAAACCCGTTGTCACCACCTACCTGGCTGCACAGGGTGTGCCCGAGGTGCTGCGACTGGTCGGTGAACGTGGCGAGACCCTGCGTGGGTCGGTGCCCTCCTACCCCTCGCCCGAGGACGCGGTACGCGCCTTGGCCTACGCCACCCGCTACTCCCAGTGGCGTAACCGCAAACCCGGACGCCACCCCGAACTGCCCGACATCGACCGGGCCAGGGCCAGGGCCGTCATCACACGAGCGCTGGAAGATGCGGCACCGACGGGGGAGGAGATCGCCTGGTTCGGTGGGGAACGCCGCTACGACGAAGAAAGGGCCATCTCCGACGAGGACACTCGCGCACTCCTGGCCTGCTACGGCATCGACGTCTACCCCCACATCACCGCCACCAACGATGAGGAGGCGGTGGTCGCGGCCGGAGAACTGGGGTATCCGGTGGTGGTCAAGGCCGACGACCCCAATCTACGAGTGCGTTCGGGGGGAGCGTTCGTCCGCGCGGACCTACGTACCCCTGAGGACGTGCGCAGCGCCTTTCTCTCACTGCAGGACCGCTTCGGTGACGAGGCCGACGTCGTGGTGCAACGTATGGCCGCCCCCGGTGTGCCGACCATCGTGCGGGCCGGTGACAACCGTTCCTTCGGATCGGTGGTCTCCTTCGGGTTGGCCGACGTCACCGCAGAACTGCTCGACGACCGGGCGTTTCGGCTCGCCCCGCTCACGGACATGGACGCGGCCGACCTGATCCACGCGGTGCGTGCGGCACCCTTGCTGTTCGGGCTGCCCGTGGGGTCGACCTCCCTGGCGGAGCAACCCCACGTGGAGGCCTTGGAAGAACTGCTCATCCGGGTGTCCCGACTGGTGGAGGCCTTCCCCGAGATCGGTTACATCGACCTCGACCCGGTCCTGGTCAACTCCACCGGTGCCCACGCGCTGGGCGCGAGGGCGTGGTTGCGCGAAGCGCCCGACGTGCGTCCCGACTCGGGGCCGCGCCGCCTGCGCGGGGTGACGTTCTGATCACGGGTCGGTCAGGGCGATTTCTCTGCCGGTCGCGAAGTGTCACCGGAAGAAGGCAGGATAGAGGTATGAGGAAAACACGTGCCGTGTCCACGGACTGGCGTTCGGAGATCGAGCGAAGCGGTTACTACCCCACGCTCGTCATCGACGCCGTCGCCGATGCTTTGGGAAGCGAGAGCGCCGAGGCGTTCATCGTGCACCACGAGGCGACCTTCGATCCGGCCATGGAGATGCGACGGCACATCACCGTGATGCTGTTGACCGCGACCCGGCTCGTGGTGTGCCATACGGACGAGCATCCACCCACCGATCCCAACGGGACCTCCCACGCCTCCACCACCACCGACAGCATCCAGCTGAGCAACGTCCAGTCGGTCGCACTGACCAGGGTCGTGCCGAATCCGGCACAGTACACACCGGGAAGTTTGCCCAGTGAGCTGATGCTGAGTGTCAACCTGTCGGTGAATTGGGGGGCGGTGGCACACATCGACCTCGAACCGGCTTCCTGCGCCGACGAGACCTGCGAACTCGACCACGGCTACACAGGCGCGATCACCGCCGAGCCACTCACCCTGAGGATCAGCGAGGCCGCCGACGGCTCCGACGCGGTCGCGGCGATGATGAACTTCGCCGATGCGCTCTCGACCGCCACCGGGGGAGGCTGACCCCGTCCCGTCCGGTGCGTCCGCAGGGCGCACCGGCCCGGAGGCGGACCACGGTTCCCGGTTAGGGTGTGCCGGTGGAAACCGTCCCGTACACGAGGGGACGGAGAACCCGGAAAGGTCCTGTTTGCGATGATGCAATCCCAGCCTCCCCAGTCCGCGGACGAAACACCTCTGGTGCATCTCACGGTGGACCGTGCCATCGCCACCATCACCCTCGACTCCCCCACGAATCGCAACGCACTCTCCGCACGCGTACGCACAGGGCTCTCCTCGGCCCTGACCGAGGCGATGGCCGATGACAAGGTGCGCGCGATCGTACTCACCGGGACCGGGCCGGTCTTCTGCTCCGGCATGGACCTGAAGGAGGTCGGGGCTGCACTGCGCGGGGAGACGATCGAACCCGCCCCCGAACTTCCCGACATCTTCGAACAGATCATGGGTGGCCCCAAACCCGTGGTGGCCGCCCTCAACGGTGTCGCCCGGGCCGGAGGTATCGGTCTGGTGGCCGCCGCGGACATCGCACTCGCCCCCGAAAGTGCCACGTTCGCCTTCACCGAGGTACGTATCGGTGTGGTGCCCGCCATCATCTCCGTCCCGGTGGCCTCCCGTATGCATTCGCGTGAACTCGGTCGCTACTTCCTCACCGGTGAGTCGTTCGACGCAACCGCCGCGGCCACGGCCGGACTGATCACCCGAGCAGTCCCGGACGGGGGTATGGAACAGGCGGTCGAAGAACTTCTCCAGGGTTTGCGGAGCGCTGCCCCCAAGGCACTGTCCAGGACCAAACAGCTCATCGGTGAACTCGGCGATGGTGCGGCGGCGCCCGACCGGCGGGTGCAGTCCTTCGACCGGATGGGGAAACTGTCCGCGGAGTTCTTCGCGAGCGAGGACGCCGCTGAGGGAAGGAAGGCTTTCTTCGAAAAGCGCGCACCTCGTTGGGCCCGCTGAACAGGCCTTCGGGCCCGTGTGTGTCGAGTCGCCCCCGGGATGCCTCGACCGATCGGTGCGGGCCGTGTGCGTAGAGCTTTCCCGGCACGTCACAATGGTGGGGTGAGCTACTCCGGAGATACCGAGGTCGGCGGTCCCGCCGACCTGCGACAGCTAACGCACCTGACGATCACCAAGTTGGCCGTCGGCCCGATGGACAACAACACCTACCTACTGCGCTGCCGTACCACAGGGGAGGCAGTGCTCATCGACGCGGCCGCCGAGGCGGACCGTATTTTGGAACTGATCGGTGAGGACGGTCTGGCAAGGGTGATCACCACCCACCGCCACCAGGACCACTGGCAGGCTCTGGCCGAGGTCGTCGGTCAGACCGGAGCCATCACCGTGGCCCACCCCGACGACGCGGCCGAACTTCCGGTCTCCGTCGACGAACCGGTTGTGCACGGGAGCCGTGTCCCCGTCGGTGACTGTGCGCTCACTGTGCTCCACCTTCGGGGGCACACCCCGGGGTCGATCGCTCTGCGTTATGACGACCCCGAGGGGCACACCCACCTGTTCACCGGGGACAGCCTCTTTCCCGGTGGTGTCGGTCGGACCTGGTCCGACGAGGACTTTCGGACACTGCTCGGCGATGTGGAGGAGCGTGTGTTCGGGTCGATGGCCGATGACACGTGGGTCTACCCCGGACACGGAAGCGACACCACCCTGGGCGCCGAGCGTCCCAGTCTTGGGGAGTGGCGCGAACGCGGCTGGTGATCTCATCCGCCGAAACAACAAAACCCGGCTCGCCCGAGGTGGTCGGCCACCGCCTCGGGCGCGGGTGTTCCGGAGGCCAAGGCCCGGTGGAAACGGCGCATGGCCGATCCGGTCTCGATGTCGCGCACCGGAACGGGGCTGGCCACGACCGTGTGCGCACCCCGGTCCAACAACGCCCCCACGAAACCGAGCGGTGGCCCCGACCCACCGGTGAAGGCACGACCGTTCCAACAGGTCGACAAGGTGACCACGGACGGGACCCGAGGCAGTCCGATCAGGTCACAGGCGAGCAGGGGACCGTCCGCCAGCTCCACCGAGGCCAGCATGGGAACCCGGTCGGGCACGTGTCCGTGGCCCGCCAGGTGTACCAGGTCGGCCTCTTCGAAACTGTTCAGGACCGAGTGGGTCATGGCCTGCTCACCGGTCAGCACCCGAGCGTGTGGGTACAGCCCCGCCAGTTCGGTGACTTCTCGGGCCGCGCCCGCCGGTGCGGTGCCACCGGCGAGTACCACGCGCTTCAATTCCGGTGTTCGTCGACGCTCCAACCAGGAACGCGCGGTGGGTACCAGGACGACCGGGCGTCCGCGCAGCGCGGGTAGTGCGCTCCACGGGGGATCGTCGAGAAAGGCGTCCCAGGCAAGGACCAGCGGGCTGTCGCCCACCACGGGCAACACCGGCCCCAACAGTGCCATGCCGGCCTGTGCTGCGGCCTCTGCGTGTCCTGGGTCGGCCGGGTCCGACCCGGTGAACCAGGCCACCCTGCGTGCCACCTGCGAGGCAGGCCCCAAGGCACGGGCGTACACGTTTCCTGCCGTGGCGATCAGTGCCACTGCCTGACCCTTGGCATGTACGTAGTGGACGAAGGCCCGATCACCCAGATGGTCCATGAGGTCCCGGACGATGGGCCGCCACCGCCGCCCCGGTCGCCCACCGGTGCTGTGTGCGTCCTGTGCTTCCGACCTGCCGCCCGGGTGCAGCGCACGGTGGGTGTGAGGGGCGTAGAAGTCACGCCAGCGGGCCGACTCCCAGTCCCGTGCCTGGGCCGCGGCCCCCGATGCCCCGATCCTGTGCTGGACCTGGCGATACCGGGAGGTCAGAGCTGGATCGCCGGGGACCCGGTGGCCGGGGACGAGCGCTGAGGCCCAGGTGCGGGAGAACTCCGCCCACTCCAG
>DXDP01000444.1 GCA_019115445.1 Candidatus Nocardiopsis merdipullorum | reverse complement strand
CAGCCTGCCCAAGATGCTCGCCAAGGACCGTGTCCGGCAGAACTCCCTCCAGGTGTGGCATCCCGGGGTACGTATCGTCCGCTTCACCTGGCAGGACCTGAAGCGTCCCGGGTACATCGCCTCGGTGCTCGCTCAGGCAGCTGGGCGGGGGTGAGGGTGACCTTTGGGTCACCGACAGCGCTTTCCGATGACCCAAAGATCACCGACAGCGCTTTCCGGTATGACCGCAACAGGTATCTCCACAACATCGGGAACTCGAAGGTGATGACGGACATCTGATCTCATGTCCCCCATCCCCAATCCCTCGGAAGGCTTGTCGTGGAAGCCCTGAACGTACTCCTGCTGATTGTCATCGGTTGGTTCGTACTGGTGCTCTTCAAACCACAAGTGCACTGGCATTTGCAATCCTGGCAGTACCGCGACCCGGAGGCCAACCACCCCAGCGATGCGTGGTTCGCCATGCAACGAATCACCGCTGTCTTCGGGATCGTCTTCTTTTCGGTACTGCTGTTCATGCTGTGACGGCTTGCCCCACGGCCAGGTGGCTCTCCCAGGGACCTTCTCCGGGTGCTGCGGATTTTCCTCCACCAAAACCTCGGAGCCGAGGTATCACTGCCCCCGCTCGTTCGTGGGGGCAGCGATCACCGCACCGACATGTTCCACCGTCGAGCAAGCTCCGCACCCACCTCCTCGGCGTCCCGGTTCCGCGTCTCGGGGGCCCACTTGGCCACGAAGACGGTACCCAGGACACAGATTCCGGCGAAGAGCCAGAACGTCCACGTCTGCCCGACGGCCTCGATCAAGGGCAGGAACAACAAACTCACCAGGAAGTTCGACAGCCAGTTCACGGTCGCGCCGGCACTGGCACCCCTCGCACGCTGGTCGGACGGGAAGAGTTCTCCGAGCATGACCCAGAACACCGGCCCCAGACCGATCCCGAACGCCACGATGTACAACATCATGAACACGAGCATCAGCACCGGGCTCAGGCTCACGGCGAACGCCACACCCAGCAGGCCGATGGTGACCGCCATCCCCACGAGGGAGCCCAGCAACAGAGGCCTGCGCCCGATCCGGTCCACCAGATACAGGGACAGCACCGTGACGGCGACGTTGACCACACCGATGAAGATCGAGTAGTAGATCGCATTCGATGCGGACAGACCGGCCTGGCTCATGATCGTCGGCGCGTAGTAGAGGATCGTGTTGATCCCGGCGAGCTGCTGGAGCGCGGCGAGCATCACCGCGACCACGAACGCGGCAAGGGCCGTTCCGTGGAACAGCTCTCGCAGACCACCGGACCCGCTGTCACTGTCTTGCCGGCCGTCCCGGTGGGCCCTGCCAACACGTTCGACGACCCTGTCCGCACCCCCTGGCTCGGCGACCTTGTCGATGACCTTGCGTGCCTTCTCCGGCTGACCGTTCTCGATCAACCACGTGGGAGATTCCGGCAACCACAGGGCGGCGAAGAAGAGAAGCGCCGAAGGAAGAGCGGCGACCCCGAACATCACCCGCCACAGCTCGGCGTCGGCCAGAGCCCAGTTCACCAGGTACGAGGTGAGCAGGCCGACGGTGATGAGCAACTGGTTGAGACCAAGAACACGACCCCGGATCTGTGCCGGCGCCATCTCACCGAGGTAGGTCGGAACCGTGGCCGACACACCACCCACGGCCAGGCCCATGACGAACCGGCCGAGCAACAAGAGCCAGTACGCGGGGGCGAAGGTGACCGCCACGACCCCGATGAAGAACGCGGCTCCCAGACCGGCCAGGAGTGGTCGACGCCCATGGCGATCGGAGATACGGCCGCTGCCGAGCGCGCCGATGACGGCACCGAGCAGCAGGACACTCACCGCCGAACCCTGCTGGAAGGCACTGAGGCCGAAGTCCTCCCGGATGAACAGCAGCGCGCCGGAGATGATCCCGGTGTCGAAACCGAACAGGAAACTGCCGATGGTGATGGCGATCGCCCATCTGCGGACGGTCCTGAGCCCCTTCGGGGTGAGTTCGACGAAATGGCTCTCCGCCGAGGGCCTGGTGTCCAACGGTCCGTTCATGCCTTCTTGTCCTCCCAGTTCTTCGGGCCGGAAGTTCCGGCACCGTACTCGTCGAGAGGGACACGACCGGCACGCCATGCCTCCACCACGGGTTCGATGATGCGCCACGACTCGACCGACATGTCGCCGCGCACCGACAGTGGCTTTTCGTCCAGCAGGACACCCCGGAGCACTTCGCCGTACTCGAGCAGGTGGCCGGCGCCGAAACTCGTGTCGAGGGTCACCTGTGAAACGTCGAACGGGTCCCCCGGCCCGTTGACGTTGAGGCCCAACTGCAGACGTCGGGCGTCAAGGCCGATACGCAACTGGTTCTCGGCGCAGTCACCGGTGAGCCCGGAAGGGACACGTCGGGGCGCCTTGAACCGGAAGAGGACCTCTTGTCGAGGTGAGCCGATCGCCTTCCCCGTCCGGACACGGAACGGCACCCCAACCCACCGCCGCGATAACT
>DXDP01000443.1 GCA_019115445.1 Candidatus Nocardiopsis merdipullorum | reverse complement strand
CGTGTCGGCGGAGGTCAGGTAGTTGTTGTCGTCCACGCCCTCCCAGGTCGGCGCGTAGATCACCGTGGGTACCGCACGTGCGTCGGGGCTGCGGGGCCCTTCCACCTCCACCAGTTGGGGACGCCCCACCTCGACGATCCCCTCGTCGTCGATGGCGTGTTGCACCCGACGGTAGCGGTCGCGTCCGCCACGACCCGCCACCCAGATCTCGTCGAAGATACGGCTGACCCGGTTGCTGCTGGGCAATTTGTCGCTGTCTCCGTGGCCCACGAAGACGTGTTTGATCTCGGCCCTTTGAATGAGGTGGATGTTCTTGCCGGTGTTACCCGGGTAGAGGGCGACCCGCACCGTGGACAGGTCCAGGGCCGCCAGGTCGTCGGCTCGAGGTACGCACACCACGGGCAGGAACGTCGGATCCAGGTGGGGCATGTTGCCGTGCTCACGAAAGATCACCAGGGCCCGGCGGTCGAGGTGCTCCAGGGCCTGCAACCACATGTTGGCCTGGTAGACGGCGTTGTGCTCTCCGACCCCGAATGCGAAATACAGCACCACCTCCGGGCGTAGTGCGGCCAACCGCTCGTTGATCGAGGTCAGCACCGTCTCGTCGGTGGGGGAGTGCCACAGGTGGTCGAGGAAGATCGGTAGGACGGCGACGAACAGGGCAAGCGCGGCGCCGACCGACAACAAGGATCCTGCCACCGTCCACCACGCAGAGCCGCCACCCAGATGGATGACGGTGCCCAGCACCAGCGGAAGGTCGGCCGGCAGGATGCGGTTCATGGGGAGTTTCCGCACAAGCCTGGGCACCCGTGGCAAGGACAACGACGACAGGTCGATGTTGCGTGTTTGCGCGGGCAATTTGGCACGACGTAGCACCTGGTGACGCAGCAGGTCATAGCCGAGAGTCAGGGAGAAGAACGCGGCGACCCCCGCCACCACGATCCACCAGACCGTACCGCCGACCATCCCCACGGAGGCGAACAGCGTCAGTGTCAGCACCTGGCGGGCCAACATGCGCACGGTCAGCCCCACGCGGATCCGGCTGAGCACCTTGGACAGCACCTGGGCCCGGCGTGCCACCAGCCCCTCGGCGACGTACAACACGAGCGTGCACATGCCGAACAGCAGGACCTGTGCCCGGGCCACCTCGATCAGCTGCAACAGGAACGTGAGCGCCATGACGATGAGGAGCGTCAGGGCCGGGCCGTTCACCCCGATTCGCGCCAAGTACTCCTTCACCGGACCGCCTCCTTCGACGTTTTGGTGGGCATGGCCGAGGGGGCCGGTTCCTCTCGTCGGACATCGATGACATGGCCGGTCAGGTCGGAGAGCAGGACGTCGAGGGAGGTGCGGGCGACGCGGTCGGCGCTGAGCAGGCTGCCCGCGGGTTCTTCGCCGAAGGCGTGTGTACGCATCGGTGTTCGGGTGCGTTCGGGGTTGATGCAGTTGATGCGTACGCCGTTTTCGGACCATTCGTCGGCCAGGGCCTGAGTGAGGTTGACGGTGGCGGCCTTGGTGGAGGAGTAAAGGCTGTAGTCGGCCCGGCCTCGGGTGTAGGAGCTGGAGGTGTACAGCAGCAGCTGCCCCTGCGTCTGGGTGAGGTAGGGAAAAGCGGTGCGGGCGATGTGGATCGGTGCGAGATAGTTGACCCGCAGGGCTTCTTCGATGGTCTCTGGGTCTGTCTGGTCGAGTCGGCCGATGCGCAGGACACCGGCGGTGTTGACCACGAAGTCGATTCGTCCGGTCGCCGAGTGGGCCTGTTCCAGTGCTGCCGAGACATGGTCGGGGTTGGCCACGTTGGTGCGTGTAGCGCTGCGGGAGTAGCGGAAGACTCGGGCGCCGTGTTTTTCGGCCAGGTCGGCCACACAGGCCCCGATGCCGTAACTACCACCGAAGACGACCACGGTCTTGCCGTTGAGTTCACGGTCGTGGTCGGCTGCATCGAACTGGGGTGCGGCTGCTGTCGACAGTTGGAACAGTTTGTCGGCGATGAAGATGTCGACCGGCTGGGTCACCTTCATGTTTTTTTCTTCGCCGTCGACCACGTGGATGGACACGTCGGGGCAGTACTTCAGGACCACGGAGCAGTCGTCGGTGGCCTGGAAGTCCGGGTCGTCCCAGGCTCGCGCATAGGCGCGACGGATCGTACCGAGACGGAAGGCCTGGGGGGTTTGGCCGCGGCGTAGCCGGGACCGGGTGGGCACGCCGGTGATGACACCGTCGTCGACCTCGATGATGGTGTCGGAGGAGGGGATGGCCACGTCGACGGCCTTGCACGTTTCCAGGGCGGTGATGCAGTCGTCGATCACGTTCTGGGAGAGCATGGGGCGCACCGCGTCGTGGAACAGCACGTTCGTGGTCTCGTCGGGCAGGTGCTCCAGGGCGTCCAGGGCCAGCTGGGTGGTGGCGTTACGGGAAGTACCGCCGGGCAGGACACGGGTCACCTTGGTCGCCCCCGCCGAGTGGGCGATCTTTTGAGCATCGAGGACGAACCCGGGGTTCATCATCACGATGATCTCGTCGACCTGCTCGGCCCGTTCGAACAAGGTGATGGTGTGCTCGAGGATGGTCTTCCCTGCGATCTTGAGCAGCTGCTTGGGGGTTGCCAGGCCGATGCGTTGACCACTGCCACCGGCCAGGACAACGGCGACGGTACGGGTCGGCCGGGGCGGAAGCGGATGCAGGGCGGAGTTCTCGGTCAAGATCGTCTCCCGGATTCCTCGTGGGGTGGGCAGCCCGACCTTGGGGGATGTGGAGGCGTTGGAGGTCGAGTGACGGGGTGTTTCACGGCTCCGCTCGGCGCTCCGGTCGACGTTGCGGTGCGAAGGTCCCGTCGGTTTCTTGGCGTATCTCTTCTGTTCGTTCGATATTCATACGTGAACGTTAGTGAGGACGGCATGTGGGTGAGTTTGGTTGACATGTACCGCTCAGCCACCTCGTACTGTTTTCTCCAGGACGGCTCTGTGTCGGTCCTGGGGGCGCTCGAGTGGGTGCCATCTTCGTCAGGATGTTTGCCACGGTATCGGGCATGAGATACCAAAACATGACAAAGGGGGCGTGCTGAGCAGCACACCCCCCTTGTATGTCGAGGAAACGCTAGAAGTCGAGCGCCACGTCGACCTCGTTACCACCGAAGGTCTCGGTGCTCAGACCGATGTACTCCAGCTCTTGGGAATCGGGAACATCGAAGGCGATCTGTACGCTCTGGGTCGAACTGGAGTCGACGTCGATGCCCATCCCGTTGTTCAGGTCCGAGGTCACGAAGTAGTCTTCCTCGATCTGCTCACCGCTCTCGGTGTACACGTGCTGCTCGTCGGCCCAGAAAATCTCGAAGCCGGAGACGGTGGACACGTCGATGTGCACGATCACGTACTCGTCGGTGGGGCGTTCCCCGTCGATCTGGGTGAGGCCGGTCTCCACGTCGGTGACCGTGAAGTACATGCCGTCGTGCTCGACCTCCTCACCGATGCCGGGCAGCCCGGTGGTGTTCTCCGAGCCGCCGCCTTCTTCAGTGGCTTCGTCCTCCTCGGCGCGGTAGTCGCTGTCGCTTTCGTTCGGCACGAAGACGACGAAGATCAGTACGACCAGGACGACACCGATCACGAAGAGACCGCCGCATCCCAGACCCACCCACAACCACGGTGACGTCTTCTTCTGTTGCTGTGGGGGCGGACCGTACTGACCACCGTAGGGATCACCACCCGGGGGACCGTACTGACCACCCGTGCCGCCAGGAGGGGGCGGAGGTCCCATGGGAGGCTGACCGCCGGTGGGGGGCTGTCCGGACGGGTCGGGGGGACCGGGTTGGCCGGGGTAGGGGTTGTTCGAGGGTGGTTGACTCATGGAGGTCCTGGCTTTCTGCTGCGGAAGCGGGTTGCGGGCCGCTTACTCATGGAGGAGGGGCGGCACTCGATCTCGGGCCGAGGGGCCACCCGCGAGCAGCGGCTGTGGGCATCTACTGTTCTGACGCCGACGAGCAGATGTCAGTTCCAGACGCCCTCGATCTAGAGTGGGGTCATGGCACGACTGCTCATCGTTCACCACACCGTCTCTCCCGCCACCCAGGAACTCCTGGAGGCGGTCCTGGAGGGGGCCCGTGACGACGATATCGAAGGAGTGTCCGTCCAGGCCACCTCGGCCCTGGGTGCGAGCCTCACCGACCTGCTGCAGGCCGACGCCGTGATCTTGGGGACGCCCGTGAACATCGGGTACATGTCCGGTGCCCTGAAGGATTTCTTCGACCGCACCTACTACCCGGCGCAGGGCAACACCGAAGGACTCCCGTACGCCCTCTTCGTGCACGGGGACAACGACACCTCGGGGGCGGTCCGCGCGGTGGAGTCGATCACCAAGGGCATGGGCTGGGTACGTCACCGTCCACCGGCCGAGGTGAGAGGCAGACCGGACGCCAAGGCCCGGGAAGCGTGCTGGGAACTGGGTGCGGTGACCGCTCTGGCCGCCCTGGAACGGTCCGAGGGCTGAAAACCACCGTTCGGTGGTGGGTTCCTCGCCGGCGGCGTTCAATATCCGCGCCACTCGCCCCGGTGGTAGTCGATGATGCGGGGGTGCATGAGGGTGGACTCCTCGACACCCTCCTCCTCACGGCGGTCCACCGGGAACACCTGAGCCGCGGCCAGCAGGGAGTCGTCGAGGAAACGCAGCTCGGGGGTGTCCTCCGACAACCACAGTTCGGGGGCGGACCCTTCGGCGGCCAGGTAGAAACCCCAGTTGCCGAACGTCGGTACGTCCACGTTGTAGGGGGTGGCGGCCAGGCCGGTCTCCTCCAGGGAGTGCCCCACACTCCAAAAAGCATCGGGTGCGAAGAACGGTGAACCGGCCTGCACGACGACGCGGCCCTGCTCGTCCAACCCCTGGTCCAGCAAAGAGTAGAACTCTGCCGTGTACAGCTTCGAAGTGCCCACGTCCATGCCGTCCGGCAGGTCGGCGATGACCACGTCGAAGTCTTCCCGGTTCTCACGCAACCACTGGAAGGCATCGGTGTTGATCACCTCCACGCGTGGATCCTGGAAGGAGTCCTCGTTGAGGTCGCTGATGACGGGATCGGTGGTGGCCAGTTCGACGACGGCCGGATCCAGGTCCACGACCGTCACGGAGTCGACGTCGTCGTAACGCAGGATCTCCCGCACGGCCAGACCGTCACCCCCGCCTAGGATCAGCACGTCCTCGTGTGTTCCGGACATGACGGGGTGCACGAGTGCCTCGTGGTACCGGTATTCGTCCAAGGTGGAGAACTGCAGGGCACCGTTGAGGAAGAGCCGGACGTCCTTGCCGTCGAAGGATCGGGTGACGACGATCTCCTGATATTCGGAACGCTCCGCATGCACGATCGGGTCGCGGTACAGGGCCTGGCGGGCGTCCATCTCGAATTGTTCGGCGTAGGCATAGGCCAGAGCGAGGAATCCCACGACAAGGGCCAGACCGAGGCCGAGCCCGAGGTGGGCGCGGCGACTCAGCTCCTGCCGGAACAACCACAGCACGACCGCGACGCCCACCACCGCGTTGAGCGCACCGACCATGAGTGCGCCCTTGGGCAGGCCCAGCAGCGGCAACAGCAGGAACGGGAAGGCCAGGCCACCGATGAGGCCACCGACGTAGTCCGCGGCGAACAGGTCGGCGACCGCTTCGGAGGCGTCCTGTCTGCGGATCTTTTGGATCAGCGTCATCAGCAGCGGGATCTCCACGCCGATGAGCACTCCGATGAGGAACGACAGGAGCACCAGCGCCGGCTGGTATGCGGAGAACCAGGCGAAGGCTCCGTACAGCAGAAGTACCGACAGGCCACCGACCAGGGACAGCAACCCCTCGATGACGGCGAAGGACAACGCAGGGTGGGCCTGGAGCCGTTTGGACAGCAAGGAGCCCACACCCATGGCGAACACCATCACGGACAGGACCACCGAGGCCTGTGTGATCGTGTCGCCGAGCAGGTAGCTGCCGATCGCCACGAGCGCGAGCTCGTACACGAGTCCGCACGCGGCGCAGATGAAGACTGCCGTCAGTACGAAGAGCCGGGCCGCACGCGGAGGAAGAGGAAAACGTGGTCGTGCGGGGGCCGAGGTCTCGGTCACTGTGGGGTGCTTCCTGTCATGAAGAAAAAAGAGGACGGAGTGGGACGGGCCCGGCCCTGTCCCACCCCGACACGCAGGCTACTTGCCGCTTCCGGAGCCTCCGCCACGGGTGTCGCTCCCACTTCCGCCGGAGTTGCCTCCTCCTCCACCACCGAAGAAGAAGAAACCTCCACCTCCGCTTCTGCTGCCGTCGCAGTCGTCACTGCTGGGTGAGGACGAGGGCGAGGGCGAGGCCGAAGAGCTGGAGGAGCTCGTGGACGAGGAGTTGTTCCGATCACAGTCGGCGTTGGAGCTGCCACCGCAGCCCGAGAGCAGAAGCATCAGAGCGAGCACCCCACCACACAGGGCCGAGTACTTGGCCGCGGTGCGGGGAGCGAAGCCACTTGTGTGTTGAGCCATGGTGGGCTTCCTTGGGTTGTCAGGGGGTCACGGTTGTTGTCGTGGTTACCAGTTCGCTGCTCTGTGGGTACGAGTGCCAGGTACGCCACCGAAGCGGCCTTCCATCGCTGGAGGGCAGATGCAGTGCTGTGACTGCGAGTGGGTCGCCGAGAAAGGCGACGAAGAGTCCGCCGGTGGAGTTGGCCACCTCGCGGTGGAGATGATCCACACGGCGGGAGAGTTCGGTGCGAGACAGAGCTTCCACGGTGGAGTCGAACCGATAGGTTCCCACACCTTGGAGGGAACGGTCCGCACTGTCGGGCAGATCTCCGCCGACACCGGGCAGGCAGGCCACGGTCTCCACCAGTTCGTTTTCGCCCGACCGAAGGATCACCTGGTGCGATGCCCCGAGCACGTGTAGCTCGACCTCGGTTCCGGCCACCGAAACGGTGCGGGTGGCCAAGGGGTCGATCGGTGGGTGGGTCAGGGTCCAGATCAGTTCGTCGGCGGCGGTGTCGACGAAGGGGGCGCTGATGCTCGCACGCACGTTCGGGTCAGCTCCCGGGGTAGATCGTGAAGGTGCCAGGGGTGATCTTGGTGCCTGTGCTGGCCTCCCAGTGTCCGTGGTCGAAACGCTCGAAGGCGAGGAGTCGACCGTCGGCCGACTCGTAGTCGGCGTAGTCCATGCCGCCTTCGCTCCGGAGGCCGGTGGTGCCCTCCGAATGGTAGGAGCCACTGCCTTTCTCCTCGAGTCGGTAGGTGACGCCCTCCAGATCGATGTTCGCGCTCTGAGGGGTCAACTCCAGGTCGGGGCGGCCGGTCCACAGTGACAGCTGCAGGTCGGGGTCCTCTTCCACGCAGAGCCAGCGTTTGCCGCCCTCGACCTCGAGGAAGTGCTCGGACCAGACGTAGCCACCCTCGGACAGGCGCAGACTTCCACGGATCCAGGTGCGTTCGTTGCCCCAGTCGATCATGTCGCCGGCCTTGATGGCCCGGGGGTCACCGGCGGACTCGGACGCGCCGGCGAAGGGGTCCTGGGGAGCTGCCGACCGAGAGGGTTCCTGCTTTTGCTGTTTGGACCGCTGGAGGTAGACCATGATGCCCACGACGGCGGCGACGGTGACGACCAGGAGTATCAGCACGAGTTCGATGGACAAGGTTCCTCGTTTCGCGGTGGTACACGACATCACACGGGGAAAGTCGCGTCGTTGTGCCTGTTTTGTTCCCCGCGTCTGGAGGTATGTTACTGACCACTATGACGCCGTGGACGGACGATCGGTTCGCCTCGAACCCGAATCAAGACGATGAGGGCCCGTTCACCTGTGACTTTCCGTCGAAGGAGAAGAGTTCTTCCTCGCTCTTGTTCTCCTGGTGTCAATCCTGTCGCGGTCCGTGGTCGGGGCTGCCGGTTTCCACCGGCAACGAGTCGTCGCCACCCCACCTGCTCCACGATCCGGGATACAGC
>DXDP01000043.1 GCA_019115445.1 Candidatus Nocardiopsis merdipullorum | reverse complement strand
GTGTCCTCGTCGAGGAAGACCTTGTCCGTACCGATGTCCCCGTGTACGACATCGGCCTGATGTGCGATGTCGAGCGCACTGAGCACGTCGGCGACCACGGCCAGCGCCTTGTGTGGGGTGTGCCGGAGTTCTTGGTCCGTTTCCCTCAGTATCTCGGTGAAGGCTTTTCCCGGCGAGTTCTCGGTGACCGCGTAGATCCGATCACCGTCACGTCCGTGTCCCAGCACTGGGGTGAGCCCTGGGTGGGAGATCTCGGAAAGGATCTGGGCGCGCTCCAGGAATGCGTGCTCTGCCGCATGGTCGCCGGTGAGCCATGGGTGCATCACGGTGACTGTCACAGCGCGGTCGTCGACCAGGTCCTGGGCCGCGTAGACCGAGCCCGAGCTTCCGCTGCGGATGCACCGGCCGAGTGTGTAGCGCCCGTGTAGCGTGGCGCCCGAGTGGGGGTCGGGAGAGGGGGACTCCATGTGCTGGATTCTACGTGGACGCTTCCTCGCCCATCACCCCTGTTCACCTCGGATGCGGGCACAGAGCGGGAACGCTTGTCCTGAGCACAGTGCCACCAGTGCTTTTTCTGCGTCTTGTGCCGTCGGTGCGCTGGGGGTGCTTCTGTGTTTGCCGATGATCTTCTCTTCTCGATGCACGGTTGGTCCGGGTACCGGGCCAGGTGTCGGTGGAAGCAGCCCCCGACGATCGTTGGTCGTCACCATCGCTGAGGGGTGGAGGAATGACGGCATACCTTCGTGAAGAGACCGAACACACTCGGGGTTTCGATGTTTCCCGAGGGAGACGAATGTTCGGTGGAGCAAGAACCGACCTGGAAGGATGACCATGACCGCAACGCTGAACTGGGAACGTGCCGATGAGCACCCGGAGCTGCTGGGTGCGCCGGTCCTGGAAGCGCTCAAGGGGAATGCGGACGCTCGGGTCGCCGAGATCGACCCCGAATCGGCCGACACCGCCCAGTTCTGTGAACGGTACGGCATGCCGTTGGCCACGAGCGCGAACTGCGTGGTGGTCGCCACCAAACGTGGCGGGCAGGTCTCCTACGCGGCCTGCATGGTGCTCGCCACCGACCGTGTGGACGTCAACGGAATCGTTCGTCGGCACCTGGGTGCGCGAAAGGCCTCCTTCGCACCGATGGACGAGACCACCAGTTCGACCGGTATGGAATACGGGGGGATCACCCCGCTCGGTCTACCCTCGGGCTGGCCGGTGCTGGTCGACACGGCTGTGGTGGATACGCCCGAGGTGGTCGTGGGCAGCGGGCTGCGCCGCTCCAAGCTCTTGGTTCCGGGCAAGTTGCTGTCGGAGCTGCCCGGTGCAGAGGTCATCGCACTCACACGGTGATTCGTGGTCTTCGAAGACCGTGGTCGAAGGGTACGGAAGTTCCTCCCCCTAGTTACTGACCGATCGTTCTGTAATACTGTTCGGCGATACCCGTACTCCGAGGAGAGGACCGTCAGGTGCCCGAAGTACTGGAGAGCTACGCACAGGGATCGTGGTTCACCCCGGTGGACGAGGGAACGCCCTTGGCCGACGCCAACACCGGCGAAACGGTGGCCCGCGTGTCGAGCAACGGACCCGACATCGCGGGGATGATCGACCATGCCCGCCGAGTCGGTGGCCCGGCCGTACGGGCCCTCACCTTTCACCAACGTGCGAACCTCCTCAAGGAGGTCGCCAAACACCTCATGGGACACAAAGAAGAGTTCTATGCTCTCTCCCACCGAACCGGTGCCACCGTGCGTGACTCCGCGGTGGACATCGACGGTGGCTTCGGGACCCTGTTCAGTTTTTCCAGCAAGGGACGGCGTGAACTTCCCAACTCCACCGTGATTCCCGACGGTCCTCTGGAGCCCCTCGGTAAACAGGGCACATTCGTCGCCCAGCACGTGTACACCTCCCGCCCGGGGGTGGCCGTGCAGATCAACGCCTTCAACTTCCCCGTCTGGGGGATGTTGGAAAAGCTCGCGCCCGCCTTCCTCGCGGGACTGCCCAGCATCGTCAAGCCCGCGAGCCAGACCGCTCACCTCACCGTTGCCGTGGTCAAACGCATCATCGAATCCGGCCTTTTGCCCGAGGGTTCTCTGCAACTGCTGGTCGGCACCCACAAGGGCCTGATCGACAACCTGGGGCCACAGGACATCGTGGGTTTCACCGGCTCCGCGGCCACCGGCGCGATCCTGCGCAACCACCCGAACGTGGTCAGCGGCGGCGTCCAGCTCAACGTCGAGGCCGACTCCCTCAACTGTTCGATCCTGGGCCCCGACGTGTCCGAGAAGGACCCGGAGTTCGACCTGTTCGTCAAACAGGTCGTCACCGAGATGACCGTCAAGGCCGGGCAGAAGTGCACGGCGATCCGCCGCGTCCTCGTTCCCGAGGACATGACCGAGGCCGTCACCCGAGCCCTCACCGAGCGCCTCGGGAAGGTCACCATCGGGGCCGCCGACAACCCCGAGGTGAGGATGGGGCCTCTGGCCACCACCGCCCAGCGTGACGAGGTCCGTAAGGCAGTCAAGGCGTTGCGCAATTCCGCCGAGTTGGTCTTCGGCGACCCGGACCGGGTCACGGTGGTCGACGGGGCCGACGCCGAGGCCGGTGCCTTCGTGTCGCCGATCCTGCTGCGTGCCGAACCCGATGCGCGGGAACCGCACGAGGTCGAGGCCTTCGGTCCGATCAGTACCGTGATCGGCTACTCCACCGTGGCCGAGGCCGTGGAATCGGCCGCACAAGGTGAGGGCAGCCTGGTCGGTTCCCTCGTCACCCGTGACGAGGACGTGGCCCGTGAGGTCGTTCTGGGGGCTGCCCCCTGGCACGGCCGGTTCCTCGTACTCAACCGTGACGACGCCGAGGAATCCACCGGCCACGGGTCTCCACTTCCCGTCCTGGTGCACGGTGGCCCCGGCCGGGCCGGTGGCGGAGAAGAGTTGGGTGGTGTACGCGGCGTCAAACACCACATGCAACGCACCGCGGTACAGGGCACTCCGGACATGCTCACCGCGATCACCGGACACTGGACGACCGGTTCCCGTCGTACGGTCGGTGAGGTCCATCCGTTCCGCAAGGACCTGTCGCAGCTGCGGATCGGTGACACGATCGCCTCCGCCGAACGGACCGTTTCCCGTGCGGACATCGATCACTTCGCCGAATTCACCGGCGACACCTTCTACGCCCACACCGACGAGGAGGCAGCGGCCGCCAACCCGCTCTTCGGCGGTATCGTCGCGCACGGTTATCTGGTGGTTTCCCTGGCCGCAGGCCTGTTCATCGATCCGGACCCGGGCCCGGTCCTGGCCAACTTCGGTGTGGACGGTCTGCGTTTCCTCACCCCCGTCAAGGAGGGTGAGACCATCAAGGTGACCCTGACCGCCAAACAGATCACCCCGCGTACCAACGCCGACTACGGTGAGGTGCGTTGGGACGCGGTGGTGACCAACCAGGAGGGGGACGCGGTGGCCACCTACGACGTCCTCACGCTCGTCGCCAAGGGCGAACAGTAGGCACACAGGTGTTGGACGGGAGCTTCTCGTCCTCCTGGGAAGGGCCGGGCCCATGTCCACACGCCGGACCACGAAACTGCGGATCACCGAGGACTTCGCCGCTCCGCCCGAAGAGGTGTTCTCGTTGTGTGTGAGTCGGGCGGGTTTCGAGAACGCGATGCCCCCGGGTGTGCGGGTCCTGGCCTGGCCGGAACACTTCGTCGACGGGGCCGTTCTGGATTTTCGTTGGGCCGTGGCCGGGCTGGAGTTGGTGCGATGGACGGCCGTCGTCGAAGACTTCGACGACGGCCGTGCCTTCACCGACCATCAGGTTCAGGGGCCGTTCCGGTTCTGGCGCCACACACACGTGTGTGAACCGCACGGTGACGGAACCAGGTACACCGACCTGGTGGAGTTCAGCACTGGTTACGGACCACCGGGTGATCTGGTCGTGGCAACGATGATCAGGCTCGCCTTCGGGCCGCGTCTGCGTCGTATGCGCGCCGACCTTGCGACAGAACACCCGTGAACCCGTCGAGGGTGCCCCGTTCGACTTCCCGGGGCACCCGACTCACAGATTCGCGATGGCCTGGGCCGGGTTCTCCATGGCGTCGGCGACCACCCGCATGAAGCCGGCGGCCACACCGCCGTCACACACCCGGTGGTCGAAGGCGAACGACAACTGGGTGATCTTGCGTGCGGTCAGTTCACCGTCCACGATCCAGGGGCGATCCATGATCCGTCCGAGCCCGAGGATGGCGACCTGTGGGTGGTTGATGATCGCCGCGCTGCCGTCCACCCGCAAGGAACCGTAGTTGTTGAGGGTGAAGGTTCCCCCGGTCATCTCCGCGGCCGAGACCTTGCCCTCCCGAGCGGCACGCGTGAGGTTCCGGATCGCGTTGCCCAGTTCTGCGGTGGTGAGCCGGTCCGCGCCGAGTACGGCCGGGGCCACCAGTCCACGTTCGGTCTGCACGGCCAGGCCGAGGTTGACCCCCTCGTACTGGACGAGTTCCTGCCGTTCGGTGTCCACGAGCCCGTTCAGCTCGGGGTGAGCACGCAGGCCGGCGAGGACGAAACGGGCCACGTACGCAAGGAGGCCCGGCCCTTCCGGGTGGGCCTCACGCAGTCGCACCAGTTCGGTCGCGTCCACATCCACCCACACGGTGGCCTCGGGGATCTCCCTCCGGCTGCGGGACAAGGAGTCGGCCATGTTCTTGTGGAAGCCGCTCATCGGTGTCCGTCGGGCCTCGGGCAGGCCGGTGCGCTTGTCCACGGTTTCGGGTTCTGTCTGCGTGGGCGCCGGAGTCGATTCGACGGCAGAGGCAGCTTCGATGGCCGTCCGCACGTCTTGGCGGGTGATGAGCCCACCCGGGCCGCTGCCTTCGATGTCGGCGACCCGCAGACCTGCGTCACGCGCCATCTGGCGTACCAATGGCGAGGTGACCAGCGGTACTCGATGGGGGGCGACGGGTACGGGGGGTGGGGTTCTGTGCCCCGGGGGTCGGGTGCGTGGTCGACGTCGACGGCCCTCGGCCAGGGTGTCCGGGGTGCCGTAGCCGATGAGGACGTTGCCGGAACCGACCCCTGCACGTTCCTCCTCCCGGTACTGCTCACCGGCGGCGGACGGCTGTGCGGGCTCCTCGGATGTGGGGACGCTGACACTGATGAGTGGTGCTCCCACGTCGAGGACCTCCCCGGCTTCGCCGTGCAAAGTGCTGACGGTACCCGCGTAGGGGGAAGGGACTTCCACGAGTGATTTTGCGGTCTCCACCTCGACGACCGGTTGGTCGAGGGCGACGGTGTCACCGACCGTGACGAGCCAGCGTACGACTTCGGCCTCGGTCAGCCCCTCTCCGAGGTCGGGCAGAGAAAAAGTTCGTGTCGTCACTGGTCCTCCCACTGCAGGTCGTCGACGGCGTCGAGGATGCGGTCCACACCGGGCAGTTGGAAACGTTCCAGCTTGGGTGGGGGGTAGGGGATGTCGAAACCGGTGACGCGACGTACCGGGGCGGCCAGGGCGTGGAAGCAGCGTTCGGTGACACGGGCGGCGATCTCCGAGGCGACACTGGCGTATCCCTGGGCTTCGGCGACGACCACGGCCCGGCCGGTGGAGTACACCGCGGCGCACACCGTCTCGTCGTCGAACGGTACGAGGGAGCGTACGTCCACGACTTGCAGACTGCGTCCCTCCCGGGCGGCGGCCTCGGCGGCCTCCAATGCGGTGGGGACCGATGGCCCATAGGTGATGAGGGTGGCGTCGGTGCCTTCGCGGCGAACGACGGCACGACCGTCCGGGGTCGTGGGGGCGGCCAGGTCCACCTCGCCCTTGGCCCAGTAGAGCTTCTTCGGTTCCATGAACACGACCGGGTCGGGGGAGGTGATCGCTTCCCGCAGCATCCAGTACGCGTCCGCCGGGGTGGTGGGGGAGACCACGGTCAGCCCGGGGGTGTGCGCGTAGTAGGCCTCGGAGGAGTCACAGTGGTGTTCGACCCCGCCGATGCCGCCCGCGTAGGGGATACGGATGACCATGGGCAGACCGACGCGGCCTCGCGTGCGGTTACGGGTCTTGGCCACATGGCTGACGACCTGTTCGAAGGCCGGGTAGGCGAACGCGTCGAACTGCATCTCGACGACGGGACGCATGCCGTTCATCGCCATGCCGACGGCCATACCGACGATGCCGGATTCTGCGAGTGGGGTGTCGAAGCAGCGGGTTTCGCC
>DXDP01000442.1 GCA_019115445.1 Candidatus Nocardiopsis merdipullorum | reverse complement strand
AGGAAGATGTCGTGGTCATCGAGGTCCACGACGACGGTGCGGGCATCCCCGAGTCCGAACGTGAACGTATCTTCGAACGTTTCTCCCGTCTTGACGAGTCCATGGAACGCGACCCGGAAGGGAGTGGTCTTGGCCTGGCCATCTCACGTGAGATCGCTCAGGCCAAGGGTGGCACGCTCAAGGCAGGACACAGTGACCTGCTGGGTGGTGCGGTCTTCATCCTGACTCTGCCCGCCGCTCAGCGCATCACTGGGTGATTTCTCCGAACAGGTCGACCTCCTCCGGGGATGGCCGTTCCATCTCGAAGGGAAGAATCTCTCCGCCTTCGCTGTCGGTGATCATGGGCTCCTGCTTGATCTCCGGTGGGCCGTCGGCGTTGTTCTGCACAACCATCACCCCGGTGTAGCCGCTGTGGTCGTCGTCGGAGGCCATGAACGGGACCAGGCCGGGGCCTTCCCATTTCCGACTCTCCAGGGTTTCCAGGAGATTTTCACGGTTCAGATCCGGGCCGATGTCCATGAGCACCTGCGCAAGGAGGGTGGCCTGCACCATGCCGTAGACGGTGGTGTCGGCAAAGGGGGTGTTCTCGTTGTATTCGTCGTGGATCTCTCGGTAGAACTCGATCCACGGGTCGTCCTTTTGAGCGGCCAGGGGGAGGAACGCGGTGACGAGAAGCCCGTCCAGGAAGGTTTCCGGTGGGATGTCCTCGGCGGGTGTGTCCTCGGCGTACGTCTCGATCAGTTCGGTGACGACCTCCACGTCCCCGCCGTAGGAAGGCGCCACCCACTGTGGTTCGTAACCGATGGATGCGGCTTCCATGACCGCCTGCGCCAGGAACGCAGGGATACAGGAGCACACGACGACCTCTGCGTCGTTCTCCTCCAGGGAGGCGATCTGCCCGGCCAGTTCGGGCACGCCGGGGTCGTAGGACTCCCAGGCCACGATCTCTTCGGTGAGGTACTGCTCGATCCCGGCGTGGGAGGAAGGGCCCACGTCGTCGTTCTGGTAGAGCAGGCCCACGTTCTCCGAGGCGAAGTTCTCGGCGATGTAGGCACCCTGGATCTTGGCCTCCTTGGTGTAGTCCACCTGGAAGCCGTAGCTGTAGGGGTACTCCTCGGGCTGGTCCCACTGCAGGGCACCGGAGGAGACGAACAGGTCGGGGATGCCTTCGGCGTTGAGGTCGTCGATGACGGATTCGTGGGTGGGAGTGCCAAGTCCACCGAGCATCGCAAAGATCTCGTGCTCCTCGGTCAGGGCACGCGTGGACTCGATGGTCTGGGCCGGGTCGAACGAATCGTCCTGGACCTGGTAATCGATCCTGCGGCCGTGGACACCACCGTTCTCGTTGATGTGGTCGAAGACGGCACGGGCTCCGGTGGACACATAACGAAACCCCGGTGAGGCGGGGCCGGTCAGAGGTTGATGGGTGCCGATGACAATGGTGTCGTCGGTGACACCCTGGGTGTTTGCCGCGGTGTCGCTCTCCTGGTTTCCGTCGGCTCCGCAAGACGTGGCAAGAATCGCGACGGCCAGTGTCGAAGCGATTGTTCGCAGTGGTCGCATGTGGTGTCCTGAACTCGGTCGTACCTTCTCGAAGTGGGCGCCGGGGCCCGTGGGGGAGGAGGGAGCTACGTAGCTCGGGAGCGGACAACGGGGGCAGAGGCCTACTCGCCAGTACGTTACTACGGAGTACACACCGTATGCACGTGGTGGTCCATCGCAAACCAGGCGGTATGCCCCCCGATGCATGAAGTTTTCCGGACGAGAGGGCGCCTGCGGTGCCGCCCGGGAAGAGGCAGTGCCGCCTCTGTCGGTGATCCACCCTCCCGGCCTGCCGGGGAAGGGGAGGGGGCGATGGGGTATCGTGCTGCCCGTCACTTCATTAGTTGGACGTCCTACTAATGAGGGCGGCAGTACCGGGACGTGACGCGGAGAGGCATATGACGGTCGAACGGGCACTGCACACACCCGAGGCGGAACAGCTCTTGGAGTTGACCCGCGAGATCGTGGACAAAGAACTCACTCCGCGAGCCGCGGAGGATGAAGAAAGCAGTACCTTTCCCCGGGACGTCTTTCGTGTCCTCGGCACAGCCGGCCTGCTCGGACTTCCCTACCCGGGCCAGTACGGGGGAGGGGGACAACCCTACGAGGTCTACCTACAGGTCGTGGAGGAACTGGCACGCGGGTGGCTCACCGTCGGACTCGGCGTGAGCGTGCACAGTCTGTCCGTCTACCCGGTGGCCGAGTTCGGTACCGAAGAACAGAAGACGGCCCTGCTTCCGGACATGCTCGGCGGCGACCTCCTCGGCGCGTACTGTTTGTCGGAGAGCACATCCGGCTCCGACGCCGCGGCCCTGGCCACACGCGCCGTACACAAGGACGGTGGATACCTGGTCAACGGCTCCAAGGCCTGGATCACCCACGGTGGACGGGCCGACTACTATGCTCTCTTCGCCCGCACCGGAGAGCGCGGAGGACGCGGCATCAGCTGCTTCCACGTGCCCGCCAAGACCCCCGGCCTGAGCTCGGCCACCCCCGAACGCAAGATGGGAATGTGCTCCTCACCCACGGCCGGGATGCTCTTCAACGATGTCCGCCTCGGTACGGACTCCCTGGTGGGTGAGGAAAACCGTGGGTTCGGCATCGCACTGTCGGCCCTTGATTCCGGCCGGCTGGGCATCGCCGCATGCGGGGTCGGGCTCGCCCAGGCCGCCCTGGACGCAGCCGTCTCCTACTCCCGCGAGCGCAAGCAGTTCGGCCGAGCCATCGGTGACTTCCAGGGCGTGGGGTTCTTGCTGGCCGACATGGCCACACAGATCGCCGCCTCCCGGGAGCTCTACCTCGCCGCGGCACGATTGCATGATGCGGGCCGCCCCTTCGGTACCCAGGCGGCCATGGCCAAACTCATGGCCACCGACACCGCCATGAAGGTCACCACCGACGCCGTTCAGATCTTCGGTGGCTACGGCTACACCCAGGACTTCCCGGTCGAACGCTACATGCGTGAGGCCAAGGTGTTGCAGATCGTCGAAGGGACCAACCAGGTCCAACGGATGGTCATCGGACGGCATCTGACTCAGGACGACTGAGCCCGGGCTCACCCACGCAAAAGAGCGGAAGTCTCGACCGGGGTGCGTACCCGCGCCTTCACGGGGCGATCGGTGAGCAGGGCCAACGCCGACCGGTACCCTTCCCCCCGCTCCAGGTCCGACAACCAGGCCGCATCGGGTCCGCCACCCCCTTCCCAGGAGAGCAGACGTGCCTCGGTGTGCGGTGGGCTCACCGTGACCCGACGCAGACCGCCCGACAGCCCAAAACCGGTGGCTTTCAACAGGGCCTCCTTCCGGGTCCAGTAACCGAAGAACGCGTCGATGCGCCGGTCCTGGTCCAGTTGTCGCCACTCGTCCCGTTCGGTGTCGGCCAGGGTATATCCGGCCAGTCCCTCCAGGTCACGGGTGTGCGAGATACGTTCGACGTCCACGCCGACCGGGACACCCTCGGTCAGGGCCAGTACCACCCATTCGCCGGAATGGCTGACCGAGATCTGCCACCCGAGCGCGGGACCGGCGGGGTACGGTTTGCCGTGTGCTTCCCCGTTCCCGGGGCGCGCCCCTGTGCGTTCCTTCTCCTCACAGGAACGGCAATGCAGGTCGAAGGTGATCTTGTCCGGGGCACAGCCGACCAGATCGGCCAGCGCCAGTTTGGCCATGGCCCGGCCCAGCAGGTGACGATCACGGTCGGCCTGGGAAAGAAAACGTGCGTTGCGGGCAAGTTCGTTCTCGTCCAGCAACCGGGTCAATCGTTCAGAAGCATCGAAGGTGTGCGCCCACCAGACCGTGGACGCCAAGGGTGAGGACACGGGAGTCATGTACCCATTGTGAGGCCACAAACCGTGCAGTGGGTGGTGTGGGCGAAGAAGAAAACGGGAATCAGCCTCATGACAGGTCAGCCCGTCCCCTGGGGAGGCCGTGATGTCCCTCGAGGTGTTGTTCGGAGCCGGAGCGCTCATCGGTCTGGTGGCCCTCACCTTGGTCGTCCTGGTGACACTGTTGACCGAAGCGGTCGAGCCCGAGACCATCGAACCCGACAGTACCGCCGAGAGGGACAGATCCGTACTTTAGATGGGCTCGGGCACGAGTGCTCGGACCACACGGGGCGTTCCCGTGTCGGAGGGAACAGACACGGAAAGCGGGTTGTACATGGCCGAGGAGAGCAGGCCGGCCTTTGCCGCGGAACGCCGCGAACACATCCTCGAACTGGTGCGGGCCAACGGCGCCATGTCCTTGCGTGACCTTGCGGCCAAGGTCAAGGCCTCCGAGGTGACCGTGCGTCGGGACGTGCGTGCTCTTGAGGCCGAAGGACTGATCGACCGCCGTCGAGGCGGTGCGGCTCTTCCCGGGAGGATGGGCCACGAACAGAGCTACGCAGGCAAGAGCGGCCAATGTCTTGCGGAGAAAGCGGCCATCGCCGCCTCGGCCGCCCGTCTGGTTCGCCCCGGTGATGCGATCACCATGGGGCCCGGCAGCACTGCCGAGGCGCTGGCCCGAGAACTCGTCCAACACACCGAGCTGACCGTGGTCACCAACGCTTTGCGGGTGGCGGAAACACTCGCCTCGGCCCCCGGGGTGACCGTGGTGATGCCCGGAGGTTCCCTGCACGGCTCCGTTCGGGCCCTGGTCGGCGCCACCGCAGAGAACGGCCTGGCCGATCTGCGCGTCAATCGGGCTTTCCTGTCCGGTAACGGGGTGAGTGCCGACCGCGGTCTGAGCACCCCCGATCCAGCGGTGGCCAGCGTCGATCGTGCACTGGCCCGCTGCGCCGAGGAGATCATCGTCCTGGCCGACCACACCAAGATCGGTGCCGACACCATGGTGCCGACCGTCGCTCCCGAGGAGATCGCCCACCTGGTCACCGACAGCAGCGCCGACCCGGAGGTGCTGATGACCCTGGAGGAGATCGGAGCCCTGGTCCACATGGCCGTGGTCGCGGAGGAACGTGGCCACTGAGGCGTCCAGAACGCCTGAACCCGGACCGAAGCAAGTTCGTGAAAAATACAGCCCGGGCGAAACGAACGCATAACCTACGTTGCACGTCACTTGTGTGATGAGCAGTCCGCGCGTGATCCTGGCCTTGTCCCGGTCCGAATCGTTTCGTCGTCCACCCGCAGGAGCATTCCACGCATGTCCTCCCAGCCGACGTCTTCGCAGCAGTTCCCGAACGGGCCGGTGCGTATCATCCCCGAACCGGTGGCCCTGCCCGAACCCTGGGCCTCCTCGAAGGTCACCGTGGTGGTGCCCACCTACAACGAGGCAGACAACCTGCCCACGCTGATCGCCCAGCTCATGGCACTCGACCTTCCTGGGCTACGGGTCGTGGTGGTCGACGACAACTCCCCGGACGGTACCGGTGAGGTCGCCGACAAACTCGCCGTGGACATGGGGGGTGCTCGCGGACGATTGTCGGTCGTGCACCGCACACACAAGGACGGGTTGGGCCGTGCCTACGTCGAGGGTATGACCCGGGCCTTGGAGGACGGGGCCGACCACGTCGTGCAGATGGACGCCGACCTCAGCCACCCCGTGGGCTATGTTCCCCAACTGCTGGGCACTTTGCAGGCCACCAATGCCGGTGTGGTCATCGGGAGTCGTTACGTTCCCGGCGGTAGCCTCTCCGAGCAGTGGGGGCTGCGCCGCAGGCTTCTCAGCAGCTGGGCCAACACCTATGTCAAGACCGTGCTGGCCGTGCCCGTGCGTGATGTGACCGCGGGCTTCAAGATCTGGCGGGCCTCGGCACTGAACGTGTTGGATCTGCCCAGTATCGAAAGCACCGGGTACGCCTTTCAGGTGGAGATGCACTATCGGGCTTACCGGAGGGGGCAGAAGCTGGTGGAGATCCCCATCCACTTCGAGGACCGTGTCGTGGGTCAGAGCAAGCTCGACGGTGCGGTGGCGCTCGAAGCGGCTCTGCGTCCCTTGCGACTGCGGCGGGCGGAGAGCTTCCGCCGCCGGTAGCACTTCGTCCACCCGAGAAACTGTCCGGAAAAAGGTGGCGGGAGAGTCTTTTCCCGGGTCTTGACGAGCCGCTCTTGGGACATGGCGACTTCCCTCGAAGCGCCCAGCAGCACACCGTTCGAACACACC
>DXDP01000441.1 GCA_019115445.1 Candidatus Nocardiopsis merdipullorum | reverse complement strand
ACCAGCGCTCCTGGGAGGAGTGGTTGGACCACAGCATCACCGGGGCACCGCATGTGACCGATGGTTCGGGAACACCCGGCTCCGTCCACGGAGAAGATCTGTAGGACCGCTGCCCGGGCGGCTGCCGTACGAGTGCGGTGGACGAGGGGCAGACGCACGTGGTCAGGGAGAAGATGCCTGCTCCGGCTCCAGAAGAGCCGCCAGGCGCTCGGCGGAGCGCTCCCAGGTCCACTCCCGGGAAACCCACTCCCGGCCACGTGCGCCCATCTGGGCGGCGCGTGTGGGGTCCCTGAGCAGCCCGATCAGGGCTCGTGCCGTGGGGCCGGGCAAAGAGCCGTCGACGACGACACCGGTCTCACCGTCCAGAACGGCGTCCGGTGCGCCTCCGGAGTCTCCCGCAACCACCGGCAGCCCGGCGGCGGAGGCCTCCAGGTAGACCATGCCGAGGCCTTCGACCTCCAGGCCACCCCGCCGAGTTCGGCAGGGCATGGCGAACACGTCTCCGGCATCGTAGAAGGAAGGCAGTCGCTGCGTGGATACGGGGCCGCTGAACAGGACGGAGTCCACACCTCGAGCCGCCGAACGCAGACGCCGGGCGTCGGGACCGTCGCCCACGACGAGCAGAACGGCGTCCGGGACATCGGCGAGGACGCGGGGCCATGCTCGGATCAAGGTGTCTTGGCCCTTACGGGCGACCAGACGTGACACGCACACAACGACGGGACGTTCCCCGAGCCGGTACTGTGCACGCACCTGGTCCCCGCCCACGCCGGGACGGAAGCGTGCAGTGTCCACCCCGGGGTGCAGGCGCTGCATACGTTGCACCGCACCGGCCGACAGAGCACGAGACAGACGACGCCGGGTGTAGGCACCCAGATGGGTGACGGTGTCCACCGTGTCACCGATGCGGCGCAAGGTCTCTCGTGGACCGGGGATCGACGCCCACCAGGCCTCGTGTCCGTGGGTCAGGGCGACCTGCCGCTCGACGGGCAGGGCCGGGGCGAGCAGCCCCAGTGGTGCAGCGGCGCCGTACAGGACCGAATCGCACTCCTCCATCTGTGCGATCACACGGGCCCGGCGCGCCACACGCGGAGTGGGAAGCAGGACACGGGCGGAGTCCCGTACCACAGGGAAGGGTTGTCGCAGGTCGAAGTGTGGGTCTTGGGCGGCATCCACCGGGGAGGGGGAGGAGCAGTAGACCACGACCGACCCCGGCGGGCGGCGGAGGGCGAGTTCGTGGACGAAGGTTTCGATCCCTCCCGCCCTGGGCGGGAAGTCGTTGGTGATGATCAGAGTGCGCGACACGTCCGCGAGTCTAGGGCTTGCGGCGTGGAACACCTCTTACGGGCGCACGGCCGCCACGAAGTTGGAGCGGTAGTAGTCGTTGAGGGTCACGGTCCCGATCGGTTTGCCGGACGTGGAGGCGTGCACCATGATGCCGTCCCCGGCGTACAGGCCCACGTGGCTGGGGTTGGCACCGTAGAAGAACAGCATGTCCCCGGGCTGTTTGTTGTCCCAGGAGACTCTGGTTCCGGAGTTGACCTGGTCATAGGTGGTGCGAGGCAGACTCACCCCGGCGGCGGACCAGGCGGCCTGGGTCAGACCTGAGCAGTCGTAACCGTCGGGGCCGGCACCTCCCCACACGTACGGTTTGCCGATCTGGGCGTAGGCGAAATCGAGGGCGACACGGGCGTTTCCGGAGGCAGGGCCGGTGTAGTCGCCACCGCTGTCGTCGTTGTTGCCGATGTTCTCACCTGCCTGGGCCTGCTCTTCCTCGGTGAGCCCGGCCAGGATCTCCTCCTGCTCGGTGATGGCTTCCTCTGCCTCTTCGGTGGCCTCCTCCGCAGCATCGAGAGCCTCGGCGGCCGATTCCTCCGTGGTGGCGGCCTCGTCCTCCAGGGTTTCCAGGGTCTCCAGTTCCTCGAGGTATTGTTCGAGGTTCTCGTACTGCTGGTCGGACAGGTAACTGAGGTCGGCCTGGTGGTACATGGAGTCCTCCGGCCCCTCCGAACCGATGAGCTGGGCGGGGGAGGTGTGATCGACCCCGGTGTAGGTCAGGTTGGCCAGGGTGCGTACACCCACGGCCAGACCGTCGATGGTCTCCTCGAGGGCCTCGATCTCCTCGTGGATGTCCTCCAGCTTCTCCTCGGCGGCCTCATGGGTCTCCTGCGCGTCGTTGTACTCCGCGTTGAGCTCCATGTACTCCTCTTCGAGGGCCTCGATCTCCTCGCGCACCTCGTCGGCGGTCGGATCGGCGTGGGCGATCGTGCTCGGCAGGAGGAAGGCACCAGTGGTGAGGGAGGCGATGACCGCAATGCGACGAGGTGTGCCGCCACAGGAAGCAGACATGTTGACACCTTTCTCCCCTTGCCCGGGCCGTGCGGGAGCAAGGGAGTGACCGGGCGGGAAGTGGGGAGTCGTGGAAGATCACGACCGTGGGCGGCGGTGCCGCCAGGGGGGAGACCCGGCCCGGGGTGGCCGTCGCCACCGGGGGGCGGCGAAAAGGAGCGACCACGCTCGGCGATGAACACTAGTGCATTCGGTGGGCGCCCCTCAACCGTTTCGTGACAGTTCCTTGGACTCGAAAGGCTGTCCGGAAACCAGGTATATGACCGGAAAGGAGGAAAAGTTGTTGCCCACACAAAAATATGCTCGTAATATTTTAACGTGCCACGTACAGCAGATCATGACGAACGCCGTGACCACATCGCCCGAGCCCTCCTGCGCGCCGTCGCCCGCAAAGGACTGGCCTCGACCACCATGGTCGACGTCGCCGAGGAGGCCGGTGCGTCCGTGGGCATGGTCCAGCGCTACTTCCGCACCAAGAAGGACCTCCTGCAATTCGGGGTGGAACACCTCTACCGCAGAGGTGAGGAGCGCCTGACCGCGGTCGAACTCCGTCCGCCCTTCCGCGACCTGTTCGGCCGGCTCGCCGAAACACTGCTCCCGCTGGACGAGGAGCGTCGCACCGAACTCACCGTGTGGCTGGAGTTCCTGCCCGCGACCATCACCGATCCGGATCTGGCACGGCTGCACCGCGAAACCACGCTCTTGCTCGTGGACGGGTTCGCCGACGCCTTCGCCCGAGCGCAGGAGGGCGGAGCCTTCCCTGCCGGACACGACCCCACCGCGGAGGCGGTCGCCCTGGTGGCTCTCGTCGACGGCCTGACCATCCACCACCTGGTCGGATCCGACCACTTCGACACCGATCGCATCCGATCGGTACTGCACACACATATCACCCGGCTCCTGGACCCGAACGACCACGCCGATCGACACCCCGGAGGAGACGGATGATCACCCGGACCCGAGCACGCACGAAGCCGACCGACGGATCGGATCCCGGCGATGGGCAACGGCGTCGCATACCTCTGCTGGATCTGTTACGGGGGATCGCCATCCTCGGAACTTTGGCCACCAACGTGTGGCTGTTCACCGGGCCCGGAGGGGAAGCGGTCATGCTCCACGACGGTGACGGCCTCACCCCCATGGAGCCTTTTCGCACCGATCCCTCC
>DXDP01000440.1 GCA_019115445.1 Candidatus Nocardiopsis merdipullorum | reverse complement strand
GGCAGGTGTGCCGGTACTGCTCCCACAGGGGAGGACCGCAGGCGAAGGTCAGGACGAGGCAGGGCAGGGGGGGGGAAGAGGGGATCACCGGAGAGCATACGAAGCATGTTCCGAAGGGGCCTGCACCGGATTCGTCCTTTGTCGCGCCCACGAGTGGAACGGCACCACACGTCCCATTCGAGGGCCCACAGAGAAGGAGGTGGATGTTCCTGGTGGCCGGTCAGGAGTGCTTGGGATCGGGCACCCTCATCGGGCCGAAGACCCGGAACTCCATCTGGCCCATCACCTTGGAAACAGTGTGTTGGCCAAGGGGGCAAGAGGGGCACCTGTTGGGTACTCCCAAGACACTGAGCACGCACCGGCATCCCGGGGCAGCGAGCAAGGGCGAAAGAGCTGAGGGCTGTCGTGCTGCATCCCTGCGCCACCGGGAAGGTGTCGATCAAGGGATCGATATGCCCCTGAGGGGGAGGAAGCGAGAAGAAAAAATTTATGTTCACGTCAAGGTATTAGACTGTGTGTACAGCCATGACCTGCAGGTAGAGATTCGTTTCGCATCGATGATCACTGCGGGGCAGCGCCCAGTGCCCCAGAGGTTCCCGGCACAACGGCGTGTGGGGTTCCCCTATCGACCTGCACCGAAAGGAACCTCCATGTCTCACCTTGCAGAGATCGCACACAGCCACCCTGGGGTTCGATCGGCCTACGAGCATGTGGTCCGCCGTAACCCCAACGAGCCCGAGTTCCAGCAAGTGGTGTTCAAGGTACTGGACTGCCTTTCCCCGGCTCTTGCCTCCCACCCCGAATACGTCGAGCAGCGCATTCTGGAGCGTCTGTGTGAACCCGAGCGACAGATCATCTTCCGGGTTCCCTGGCGTGACGACCAGGGCCGCGTGCACGTCAACCGCGGCTTCCGGGTGGAGTTCAACAGCGCTCTTGGCCCCTACAAGGGAGGCTTGCGCTTCCACCCCAGCGTCAACCTCGGTGTGATCAAGTTCCTCGGGTTCGAGCAGATCTTCAAAAACGCCCTGACCGGTATGAACATCGGCGGAGGCAAGGGCGGCAGTGACTTCGACCCCAAGGGCCGCTCGGAAGCCGAAATCGAGCGGTTCTGCCAGTCGTTCATGACCGAACTCCACCACCACCTGGGTGAGCACACCGACGTCCCGGCCGGAGACATCGGTGTGGGCACACGCGAGATCGGTTACATGTTCGGCCAATATCGGCGCCTGACCAACCGCTGGGAAGCCGGTGTGATCACGGGCAAGGGTCTGGGTTGGGGTGGTTCTCGTGTCCGTACCGAAGCAACGGGCTATGGAACCGTACTGTTCACCAAACGCATGCTGGAACGCAATGGAAAGAGCCTGGACGGGCGCCGCGTGGTGGTCTCCGGTTCGGGCAACGTCGCGATCTACTCGATCGAGCAGGCCCAACGGCTGGGAGCAACCGTCATCGCCTGCTCCGACTCCTCCGGCTACGTCGTGGATGACAAGGGCATCGACCTCGACCTGCTCAAACAGGTCAAGGAGGTCGAGCGTGAACGGATCGGTGTCTATGCCGAGCGCCGCGGCAACGCATCCCATTACGTGGAAGGCGGAAGTATCTGGGACGTGCCGTGCGAGGTGGCTCTTCCTTCTGCCACCCAGAACGAACTGGACGAACCCGCCGCACACACCCTGGTCAAGAACGGTCTGACAGCTGTGGCCGAGGGTGCGAACATGCCCACCACCTCTGCAGCACTCACGGTACTGCGCGAGGCCGGTGTGCTCTTCGGTCCGGGCAAGGCCGCCAACGCCGGAGGGGTGGCCACCAGTGTGCTGGAGATGCGACAAAACGCCCAACGCACCTCGTGGTCCTTCGAACATGCCGAATCGGAGTTGGCCGACACGATGGCCGGTATTCACGATCGCTGTGAAGAAGCCGCAGAGCGCCACGGTGCCCCGGGGGACTACGTGTTGGGAAGCAACGTGGCCGGTTTCGAGCGGGTGGCCGAGGCCATGCTCGCCCAAGGCCTGATCTGACCTTGCCCCTCACACTTCAGCCAGGGACCATGGCCGCCGCCTCCACAGGTCGGAAGCAGCAGCCATGCCATACCTTCACCACAAGTGATGGACCTGGGAGCGGACGAGGTCGTCGTAGACCTCACGGACCTGGGTGTGCGTTTCCTTGCTCAGAGGCTGTAGCGCGGCTGCGGCCGCATTGCCTTGTGCTTGTGTGGCGTTGCGGGCCCCGGGGATGACCACGCTGACCCCCTCCTGGTCCAGGATCCACCGCAAAGCGAACTGAGCCATGGTGACCCCCTCCGGGACCAGGGGACGCAGCCGTTCCACCGCCTTCAACCCGCTTGCGAAGTCCACCCCGGAGAAAGTCTCTCCGCGGTCGAAGGCCTCACCGTTGCGGTTGAAGGAGCGGTGGTCGTCCTCACCGAAGCTACTTCGATCGCTCATCTTGCCCGACAACAAGCCACTGGCCAGGGGAACACGAGCGATGATGCCGACCCCGGCCTCTCGCGCTGCAGGCAGGACCTGCTCCAGCGGCTTGTGCCGGAAGGCGTTGAGGATGATCTGTACGGTCGCCACATGGGGGCGCTGAATCGCAGCCAAGGCCTGGTCACAGGTTTCCACCGACACCCCGTAGGCGCGCATGCGCCCCTCCTCGACCATGGCATCCAGGTCGTCGAAGACGTCGTTGCTGTCGATGACGGCCGAGGGTGGGCAGTGCAACTGCACCAGGTCGATGGTGTCCACACCCAGGTTGCGGCGGGAATCGTCGTTCCAGGCGCGGAAGTTTCCGGGTCCGTAGTTGGCCGGATCCTGAGACATCCGGCGGCCCATCTTGGTGGCGACGGTCAGGTGGGGGTGCTCTGCCAGGAGGCGTCCGACGAGTCGTTCACTGCGCCCGTCACCGTAGACGTCGGCCGTGTCGATGAAAGTGACACCTTCGGCAACTGCTGTGCGCAGTGCCTCCATGGCGTCGCTCTCGCTGACTTCCCCCCAGGCCGAGCCGATCTGCCAGGCGCCGAAGCCGACGGTGCCGACCCTGGCACCAGTACGGCCGAGTGTGCGTTTGTCCATGGTCGACGATCCTAGTCCGCGGGCGATCGCTTCCGACAAGGCAGTTGGTCCCGACATGAGAGATATCGAGAAATTTTCGGACTGTGTTCCATGAAGGTCACGGCCGGGGCGCGAGCGCGGCCAAGGGGATCGGTGGGAAGGAACTGAACAGGCACAGCAACCCCAAGAGGCGGCTGGAGGGTGGCGCCGTCCAGTGACGTACCCCGGGCCGGGGCTCCGGATCGTCCAGACGCCCAGAGCCCAGATCAGGTGGTACCAC
>DXDP01000006.1 GCA_019115445.1 Candidatus Nocardiopsis merdipullorum | reverse complement strand
TGGAACTCAGCTGTACCACGGCCTCCGGCGGGGGCTCCACCGCGGTGAACAATCGCATACCGCTCACCTTGCCATAGTCGTATTTCGGCCATTCGTCGCTCACCGCGCTGGTACGCGTCACCGCCGGTTTCGGCTCTTTGCTATCTGCGTACCACTGTTGGTGCTCATGGTGGTGGGTTCGGTGTCGACCTTGACCCGTGTGGTCCCTTCTTGAGCGGTCCGCGAGGCACTTCGCGGACAGTCTCGGCGGCCTCACACACGACTCGCTCTTTTGTCCTTGTCCTGGGAGGTTTCCTCCCGGCCGGCTTCACCGTCGGGTGTCCTCCGCCCGTCGGAGAGGTCCACGGTTGCGTCTTCCTTCGGGGTCGGGTGGTCCTCGGAGGCAGTCGTGGTCTCGGGTTCCTGCTCGGGTGGGCGGCCGTCGTCGATCCTGCATGTGCTGAACAGTTCCCGTAGGGAGACCTTCTTGACCGATCGCAGGATCAGGGTGAGCACGATGACGACCACGGTGGTGACCGTGCCGCCGATGACCATGCTCGTGTCGGGCCCGAAGGTGTCCGCGAGCATGCCGACCACTGGAGCACCGAGCGGGGCCACACCCATGAAGACCAGCAGGTACATGCTCATCACCCGGCCCCGCATCTGCGGGTCCACACTGAGTTGGAACGTGGCGTTGAGCGTGGTCACGTAGGTCATGAAGGACACACCCATGGGCACGAGCGCGGCCACGAAGGTCACGTAGCTGGGCATGAGTCCGGCCAGCCCCTGGAGCACACCGAAGGTTCCCGCTCCGAGGAGTACCAGGCGCATGTGCGGTCGTTCCCGTCGCGCGGCCAGCAGGGCACCGATGAGCGCACCGATGGCGAGGGAGGCGGCGGCCCAGCCGAAGGCCTCTGCCCCGGTCTCGAACACGTTGTTGACCATGAGCGCGATCTGGTTCTGGGCGTTGGCCCCGAAGAACTGGGTGCTTGCGGCCATGATCAGCAGTACGACCAGGTCAGCTCGGGCACCGATGTAGCGCACCCCTTCGCGGATACGGCCCTTACCACCGGTGACCCGTTCGGTCCGGTTGAGTTCGGAGGTCCGGATCATCAGCAAGGCGATGATCGTGAAGCCGAACGAGGCGCCATTGATCATGAAGACGGGGCCGCTGCCCACCGCGGCGATGAGGAGTCCGGCGATGGCCGGGCCGGTGACCCGGCCGAGTTGGAAGCTGGCGCTGTTGAGCGCGATCGCGTTGGTGAGGTGTTCACGGCCGACCATCTCGGGCACGAAGGATTGTCGGCACGGGTTGTCGACCACGGTGACCATGCCGAGCCCGAAGGCGAACAGGTAGACGTGCCAGACCTCTGCCGCACCGGCGGTGGCGAGAACACCCAGACCCACCGCGAGCACCCCCATGGCGCTCTGCGTGAAGATCAGCAGGCGTCGTTTGTCGACCCGGTCCACGATCGCACCGCCCAGGAGGCCGAAGAAGAGCATCGGCAGGAACTGGAGCGCCGTGGTCAGACCGAGAGCGATTCCGCTCCCGCCACTGAGCTGGAGGACCAGCCAGTCCTGGGCGATGCGTTGCATCCAGGTACCGGGGTTGGACAGAAGTTGACCCAAGGCGTACAGGCGGTAATTGCGTACGGCCAGGGATCGGAACATGGCGATACGTGTCATCCGTTTCTCCCCGTCCTTCCGGGTTTGCGGGGAGAAGCCGTGTGGGTCCAGTATCGGAAACTAAAAAGTAAACACCGTTGACTCATCACTGATGCCAACGTTACCCGTCCCGAGAACAATTCCCACCCGGGCGTTGATCACATGTCGCCCGGGTGGGACACACAAGAGGGGTCCGATCAACTGATCACGGCGTAGATCGGTGCCTCGGCGAAGTGGATGAGGAACACGATCGAGATGATCCACATCAGCGGGTGTACCTGGCGGCCCTTACCGGTGACGAGACTGACGAAGGTGTAGGCCAACAGTCCGAAACCGATACCGTTCGCGATCGAGTAGGTGAACGGCATCATGATGATGGCCAGGAAAGAGGAGATACCGATCGCCGGATCCTGGAAGTCGACCTTCACCACCTGTGTCATCATCATGAACCCGACGATGATCAGGACCGGGGTGGCCGCCTCGAAGGGCACCAAGGTCACCACGGGGGTGAACAGGGTCGCGAGCATGAACAACACGCCCGTGACGATCGGCGCGATACCGGTACGTGCACCCTCACCGACGCCCGCCGCGGACTCGGCGTAGAGGGTGGCCACCGACGCCGACCCCACACCTCCGAACAGAGTGCCGAGAGAGTCGGCGACCAGGACCTCACGAGTGTTCTCGATGTTGCCGTCCTCGTCGACCAGGTTTCCCTGATGCGCGACACCGACCATGGTGCCCATGGTGTCGAAGAAGTCGGCGAGCAACAGGGTGAAGATCAGCATGACGATCGTGGCCACGCCGATGTCCGACCAACGCTCGACGATGTTGAAACCGCCCTCGGTGAACAGACCGATCAGGCTGAAGTCGGGCCAGGACACGAACGAGCGAAGACCTGCGGGCAGGGCCGGTGCCTCACCCAGGCCCCAACCGAGTCCGTTCTCTCCGTGCCCGAAGATCGCCTCCACCACGATCGCACTCACCGTGGCCACGGCGATGCCGATGAGCAGCGCACCCCGCACCTTGCGGACGTAGAGCGTGATGCCGACGAGCAGACCGAGGACGAAGATCACGATCGGCCACCCGTTCAGGCCGCCGTCACCGAGTTGGACGGGCGTTCCGTCACCGGTCTGGACAAAACCCGCGTTGAACAGGCCGATGAGGGCCAGGAACAGACCGACACCAACGGCGATGGCGACCTTGAGACCCGGAGGTACCGCGGCGAACACAGCGGTACGAAAGCCTGTGAGCACCAGGACGAGAAGCACTATGCCCTCGACGATGATCAACAGGAACACGTCCGCCCAGGGCATGAGTGGTGCCACACCGTAGGCGACGATCGCGTTGAGCCCCATGCCCGCCGCGATCGCGAAGGGGTAGCGGCTGACCGCACCCATGAGCACACAGGAGATCGCGGCGACCAGGGCGGTCACGGCGGCGACCTCCGTCATCCCCAGGGTTTCACCGTTCACGTCTTCGGCTGTGCCGATGATGATCGGGTTGAGGACCACGATGTAGGCCATGGCGAAGAAGGTCGCCAGGCCTCCTCGGATCTCGGCGCCCAGGGTCGAGCCACGTTCGGAGATTTTGAAGAAGTTGTCCAGCGGGCCGCGTGGCTCACGGTCCGCGGCGGTGGGGGGTGGTGTCGATGCGTTCACGTCGTCAGCCTGACCTGCTCGTACTTATGGGACATCGAGGACTCGAAGTCAGGTTAGTTGCATTTTCCTACAACAGGAGACACGCACCACGGGTCTGATTCGGAGGAACCACCAAAGAACCAGGCATCCCGCGGTTGGAGTGTGACCAAAAACATCATTTTTCACCTTAAGTTTTCTGTTTCCCGGACAGACCCGTTCTTTCCCTCCGGCTCCTTCCCATGTCCCCATGCGGATAGTCTGGAGTCGTGCGCAAACCTCGCCGCCCCG
>DXDP01000439.1 GCA_019115445.1 Candidatus Nocardiopsis merdipullorum | reverse complement strand
TGGCTGGTGACCCCGCTGGCCTGCGCGGTCGTCGGGGCCTCCCTGCTCGGTGTGCTCCTGGCCCTGATCCTGATCGTGGCGACCATGGTGTCGGTACTGGGCAACGTGACGGTTCACAGCTTCCAGCGCAGCGACACCTTCTCCGCGGTACAGACCCTGGGGCTGAACAACCGCACGGACGGTCAGATCCGACTGCGTGGTGGCGGCGAGGAGGTCGTCGTGGAGCGGACACTACGTGGCGGCCTTCTCCGCGAACCCGACGACACCATCGACGAGCACGGCGACACCGTGCAGGTCGATGCCCATTGCGGGAACTTCGTGCCCTTGGGGATCTGCACGGTCGACTACGACGTGACCGTGCCCGAGGGCACCAACCTGGACCTGGAGACCATCAGCGGTCAGGTCACGGTCAGCAACGTGCACGGTGAACTGGCGGTGGACACCACCAGCGGGTCCGTGCAGGTCAGCGACCACGTCGGGGATCTGACCGTGCAGACCGTCTCCGGAAACACTGACCTGGAGGGGATCAAGGGCACGGTGCACACCGACTCCACCAGCGGAGACATCACCGCTACCGGTGAGGGGGAACTGCTGAACGCTTCTTCTGTCTCCGGGAACCTGGGACTGTCCGGATTCGACGCCAAGGCACTGGAGGCCGACTCCACCAGCGGTGAGATCTCTGTGGGAGGTTCCTTCGACACCGCAGAGGTCGAGACGGTCTCCGGTGGGGTCGAAGTCGATGCTGCGGAGTACTTCTCCTTGCTTTCGGTGGAAAGCACCAGCGGTGACATCACCGCGCGGGTCCCTCCAAAAACCTACGAACTCGTCTGGGACACCAATTCGGGGGCCAACGACATCGGAGTGGACACCTCTTCGGAGGCCAAGGGCACCATCGATGTCTCCACGGTCAGTGGTTCACTGACCGTGACCCCTCACTGAACAAGAAGTACAGCTTCCAGGCGGGGCACCACAGCGAAAAACTCAGGACCGAACAAAACGCAGCGCCGCCCAGTCGGTGTCGATCGGCACCTGGGCGGTGTTGTGCCAACCGGCATCGGCAAGCACGTCCCACCCCTTGTCCGCGGCCAGATCGGTGATGATGGTGCCCCCACGCCGGGGATAACACACCCACAGCAAAGTGTTGGGTCCGGTCACAGCCAGAACCCGGGGAACCTCACGATCGACCGTGCCCTTGTCAAGGGTGAACAGGTGCACCTGGTCGTACTCGGTGCCCTCGATGCTGCCAAGATCGATGTGGATCTCCTCCGGAGGCTCCAACAGTCGGAGGTAGCGTTCGGGGGCGTTGAGTATGAGCAGCCGGTCGCCGGGCCGGACTCCCAGTCTTTGAGCAAGCGTGTCCGACATTCCTCCTCCTTCAACGGCCCTTGTGGACCCGTTTCATGGCCCCTCTTCTGGCAACCGTACGGTCCAAGAACACGGAAACCGAGTACCTTACCCACCTCGACCCGGAGATGACCGTGTTTTTAGGATGCTGTCCATGACAGACGACAATGGTGGACCGCGCTGGGGCGTGGTGGGTACAGGTGGCATCGCACACCTTTTCATGGAAGGCCTGAGGGCCACCCCGTCGCGGATCACCGCGATCGGCTCACGCACCAAGGAGCGGGCTCGAACCTTTGCCGACACCTGGGGCATCCCCACAGCCCACGGCAGCTACGAGGAACTGGCCCAAGACCCGAAGGTGGACGTGGTCTACATCGCCACCCCCCACCCCTGGCATCATCCCAACGCCCTGCTGTTTCTCCAAGCGGGCAAGCACGTTCTGGTCGAAAAACCCATGGCGATGAACGCCCTGCAGGTGTCGGAGATGATCCAAACGGCCCGAGCCAACGACCTTTTGCTGATGGAGGCGATGTGGACGCGTTGTCTGCCGCTGCACCGCAAGGTCCGGGAACTGGTCGCCGAGGGAGCGATCGGCCAGGTGCACTCACTGCACGCGGACTTCGGCATCAACGTGCCCTACGACCCCGACCACCGACTGTTCAACGTCGACCTGGGCGGTGGAGCCCTGCTCGACCTGGGTATCTACCCCTTGGCGTTGGCCTCCCGCTACCTGGGGGACCTGACGGTGGTGGGTGCCACACGCAGGCTGTCCCCGGACGGAATGGTCGACACCCAAACAAGCATCCTGGTACAAGGAGACAACGGTGCCACAGGGACCTTGACCTGTGCATCACGTTCTGCTTTGGCCAACCGAGCGGTGATCGCCGGTTCCCGAGGCAGGGTCGAGATCGACCTGTTCTGGATGGCCACCGACGCGGTGCTGTACCGGGACGGCCACGAACCCGAAAAGCTGCATCGACCCTTCCGTGCCAACGGTTATGAGTACGAGGCCGAAGAGGTGGCGCGCTGCCTGGCCGCGGGGCAGACGGAAAGTCCCGACATGCCCTGGGCCGAGAGTTTGCACCTGGCCGGGGTCATGGACCAGATCCGCGACAGCGCAAGACTGATCCACAGCACTCCTGCCGTCAAGACCGTCCCCTTGAACTGATCCTTCACCCCCTTTTTTCACTGTCCCCGTGCTGTGCCGGAAAAGCTCAGAAGAACCCCGCAACACCGGTGCCGGTGTGTTGGCCCGAAGAACTGCGCACCGGTCTTCCCCCCAACCAGGGACGGTGCCGCACACGCTCACGTGCAGCATGCGCGGACACGGCGGCGGCCAGGACCGGTGCGTTCAGACGTACCACGACCAGCACCGCGTCCTTGGCCCCGACGTTGTTGTCGAAGTAGGCGTCGATGTGTGGCCGCCCACTGCTGAGCGGCACGCCATACACATCACCGTCGAACATCCGATAGGCATCACTGACCACCAGCGTCCCAGGGTCCAGGCCGGGGCCCTCACCGAGCCACTCGGCAGCCTCACCTGCAACACGGCGGATCGATGCCGGGGTGGGCCGGGACGGGTGCGGAAAGACCCGCCCGGGGCCGAAGCCTTGCCGCCAACCGTTGTAGACCCCAGGGTGCCGAGTACACATCAGGAGGTAGGTGGGCAACAGCGGACGAGGAAAAACTTCCCTGCTCAGGAAATGCATCATCAAAGCGGTCGAGAGCCCAAAACGGCGATGGGCGGGCAAAACACCGGTGGAGTCCAGGTACAGCACGCGCCGACCGGCAAAGCGCCGCCGGTGGTGACCACCCCACCCCACGGGGGAGCCGTCCGGGCCCAAGATCAGGGCCAAGGTGGTGATGCGGTCGAAAAAACCCGCTTCCACACGGGCCTGCCAGTAACTGGAGTGATCGGCACTGAAGGAGCGTTCAGCCAGTCCACACAGAACACGATGCAACCGGTCCCGGCAGGAGGGCTCCAACGCAGAAGGGGTGTCCCAGCGGGCCAGGCGGTAACCGGGGATCAACTCCCGAAAGGTGGGGGGAGCGCTGAGGTCACGCAGTTCCGGGGGCGAGATTTGAGTCTGGGCGGGCACGCACACCCCTACTTTCCTTACTCTTCGGAGGTAAACAACTCCTCAAAGTAGTCGCTTTGGGTGGGGTGCGTGGCCCCTTTCCCATACTTGAAATGATCGATCATGACGTGGCCTCCCACAGACACAGCCGTGCCCGGACAATCAGGCCATCGGCTTCACCCCCATCACCTGCGCACAGCAAGCACACAAAGACACGAAGACACGAAGACACGAAGAACCCTGCCACCGGCTCCACCTGACACGTGGGCACCGATGATCCCTCGAATCTTCTTCCAGGGCAGGAACAGACGGCACACACCCTGCACCGGTCACACACGCAAGGGCCCACCTGTTTCGACAGGACACAAGGAAGGTCAGTCCTTTGCAGCAAGTTGCCGGAGCAGCGGTGACATGCGACGCGCGATGACTTCAGTTGTGGCGATGGAGGTACTGCTGCGTTGCACACCTGGTGCCAGCTGGATTCTTTGAGTGATCCGATGCAGGTCGATCGTGTCCTGGGCAACCACCCGGAGCATCAGATCGCCATCTCCGGTCGTGGTGTGTGCCTCCACCACCTCCGGGATCGCAGTGATCGCTGCATACACAGAATCGATCGACTGCTGCGAAACCGACAGCGTCACAAAGGCAAGGAGGGGTCTTCCCAGACTTGCGGGGGAAAGAGCGGCGCTGGCAGTTCCCAGCGCGTTGGCCTCCCGGATTTTCTTCAGTCGTGCATGGATCGTGTTTCGAGAAAGCCCCAGGCGTTTGCCCAGCTCGATGAGGGAGGCATCCTCAAAGCTGTCCTTGGCGAGCAAAATACGGGCATCAACCGTGTCGAGACTGTGCATGTACCAGACAATACACCCCACCCTTCCTCCCTTACTGTGCATATGCTCAATAAATTTCCTTACGGTTGTGCATGTGCGAGCTTTTCCTTACCTTATGGCGGTATGACCACATCACAGATCACCCCTGTACCACGCATCGATCTTCGAGGGTTCACCTCACCCGTGCAGTTCCTGCCCCGGCTGAGCAAGGAGATCGGTGTCGAAGTTTGGACCAAACGTGACGACCTGGGTTCAGTGGGTCTTGCGGGAAACAAAGTGCGTAAGCTCGAGACAGAGCTTGCGCACGCACAAGCTTTGGGCGCAACGCACATCGTGACCGAAGGCTCCCGCCATTCCAATGCGGCACGAGCTGCCGCCGCGGCAGCAGCAGCGATCGGGATGAAGTGCACGCTTGTGCTGTGCCATGAGGAGCCGAAAAAACCTGTGGGCAACCTCTTCCTGGACGCCCTGTTCGGAGCCGACCTTCGTCTTGTGGGGGATGTCTCCTGGGTCGAGCTTGCACAACTGACCGAAGAGGTCGTCCACGAACTGGAGGCCGACGGTGAGCGCGTCCACCGCCTCCCCATCGGCTCAGCCACCGGCCGAGGTGCCGCGAGCTTTGCTCAGGCCTACATCGAAGCCGACGAGCAGATCCGGGCCCAAGGCGCAAGGTTCAACACCATCGTGCACGCCAGCTCAGCAGGAAGCACCCATGCAGGCCTTACTTTGGGACGAGCGATCAGCCAGACCAGCACCCGCATCGTTGGCATCATCGTCGCAGGTGAAGTCTATGACGATGTCCCGGGAACCTACCTTCGCCTGGCAAACGAGGCCGCAGACCTCATCGCACCCTCCATCGACATCGAACCGTCCGACCTCGAAATGACCGAAGAATATCTGGGCGAGGGCTACGGAAAACCGGCCACCGGCGTGGCCGAGGCCATCGATCTGATGACACGCCTCGAAGGAATCGTGGTCGACCCGGTGTACACGGCAAAAGCGGTCGCAGCGATCATCGACATGGCCCGCAAGAAAACGATCCAAGGCCCGGTACTGTTCTGGCACACCGGCGGATACCACTCCATCTTCGACCCGACCTACACCACAAGCATTTGGTCGAGCCTTCCCCGCCTTCGCAACATCGTGCTCCACACCTGAAGGGGAGCGGAGCGGGCCTGGGCCTCAAGGCCCCACCCTCCTCATATCGCCCCCGTCCACTGCCACAGAAAGCAGCACGCGGACCCCTGGCTCCGAGCAGGCCCGGAAGTAGGTAGTAGGTATCCCCACCCGGACGAACTGGGTACGCGTACTCATGCCCGTACGCGCACACAACACCACCATGAAGGCATGAGCACCTACACAACACACCCCCGCTCCACAGCACAGTTCTATTTGCAGTCCGCCCTGTCCTTCGGTGCCTCGGCCTTGGCCTGCTGTACGTCATCAGTTTGTTGGGCGTGGAGACCCCGTCCTTCAGGGCGGGGAGGAAACGCCTTTCTCCTTCCCGTCAGGAGCTTACAAAAAATCTGCTAGGTTGTGAAGCATGGCCAGGAGCACGGTGAAGCGGGCGTTCAAGTACCGCTTCTACCCCAC
>DXDP01000438.1 GCA_019115445.1 Candidatus Nocardiopsis merdipullorum | reverse complement strand
GATCTCGGTGGTCAGTGTGTGGTCGAGGAAGTCGGACAGTGGCTCGGCGTGGGGCAGCCGTGGATAGTTCACCTGAGTGGTGAGATCACTCTCGTGGGTGAGCTCCACCTCTTCCAAACCTTCCACGACCTCGGCCGGAACCACGGTCTGTCCGTCCGGTTCCCCCTCCGCAGGCAATGGTTCGGTCTCCTCCGGGGCCGTGTCCTCAACGGCGCTCTGTGCCCTGTCGGAGGTGACCGGGCCGGACGACTGTACGGCCAAGAAAAACATCCCCGACAGAATCACCAGCGCCACTATGACCGTGGTCACAGGGTGGTCGGGTGCCATCGTCGGGCGGGACTGCTTCTTCACCAGAGTTTCTCCGCGTTCGTCGTGGGATGAGCGTCCGCGGGAGACGAGGACAGGGATCTTCCGCGTGACGCACGCAAGGGTTGTGCTGTTCTGGCAGGTGAGAGGATTTTCGGTTGGTGGTGCGTCAAAGAGTGGACGAGCCGGGTTGCAGGGACCGAAAAGGCGCTCCCTATACTTACAGCTGTGGAAGGTACACATGCCGCTCCCGGAACGAGTGTTGCTCGGAAGGGTGCGGTCTGTGTCGTAAGAGGGAACTCGGTGTGAATCCGAGACTGCCCCGCAGCGGTGAGTGGGAACGAAAGTTGTCGACAGCACTGGGTGAGTACCCGAAGATCTCGGCCCCCCCGGGAAGCGGCGGTCAGCAGACCGCACGGTGCTCGACGCACCTGCAACGCCCACGAGTCCGAGTCCCTGCCTTTCCCGGTGGTGCATCCGCACCGCCGGCGGTCCCGTTCTCGAGGAGGAACCGATGGAGCCCGAAAGGAGCACTCGTCGACGTGCCCAGGGTTTCGCGGTGACCCTCCCCCAAGCTCGGGACCCGGCTTTCGACGAGGGAGAGAAGCTTCATGACCGCCAACACTGCGGCTTCAGAGTCACAAGTGCGCTCCACAGTGCACGGCTATCCGCGCATCGGTCTGCAGCGTGAACTCAAGTGGGCCTGCGAGTCCTACTGGAAGGGCTCCACCACCGCCGAAGAGTTGGACGCCGTCGCCACCGAGCTGCGCAAGGGAATCCAGACCCAGCTGCATGAGGCAGGTGTGGACGATCTACCTTCCAACACCTTCTCCTACTACGACCACGTCCTGGACACAGCTGTCCTGTTCGACCTGATCCCCGCCCGCTTCGCCTCCCCCGCCAGTGCGGAAAACCGGGAGGAGGAGCTGCGCCGCTACTTCGCACTGGCCCGCGGTGAGCAAGGGACCCCACCGCTGGAGATGACCAAGTGGTTCGACACCAACTACCACTACCTGGTCCCTGAACTGTCCCCGAGCGTGCGGCCCCGCCTGGTCGGTGACAAGCCCGTCGCCGAGTTCCGCGAGGCTCTGGAAGCCGGTCAGCGGACCCGCCCGGTGCTGGTGGGACCGCTCACCTTCCTCCTTCTGGCCAAGCCCGCCGAGGACGCCCCCGAGGGTTGGCAGCCGATCGAGCTGCTCGACCAGCTGGTGGACGCCTACGGTCGACTGCTGAAGGATCTGCGAGCCGCCGGGGCCACCGAGGTCCAGCTCGACGAGCCGATCCTGGCCACCGACGAGGGTCGCGAGCACCAGGACGAGCTGGAGCGCGCCTACCGGAACCTGGGTGGGCTTTCCGACCGTCCCTCCCTTCTGGTCTCGACCTACTTCGGGTCGATCGGTTCCGGTGCCCTGCGTGTGCTCAAGGAATCCCCGGTCGAGGCGGTCGGCCTGGACCTGGTCACCGACAAGGAAGGCATCGATGATCTGACCAAGATCTCGGGCCTGGGCAACACCCGCCTGGTCGCGGGTGTGGTCGATGGCCGCAACGTGTGGCGTACGGACATCCCCGCCGCCCTGGCCGAGCTCGGCACACTCCGTGGCCTCACCGACGAGCTGAGCGTGAGCACCTCCTGCTCGCTGCTGCACGTACCCCTCGATCTGGACGCCGAGACATCCCTCACCCCCGAACTGCGCAACGCTCTGGCTTTTGCCAAGCAGAAGGCGCAGGAGGTCGCCCTGCTCGGCAAGGTGCTCTCCGAAGGGAAGGCGGCCGAGTACACCGAAGGACGGGCAACAGCCACCCCGGCCTTCACCAACCCGGATGTGCGGGCCCGGCTGGAGGCTCTGAACAAGCAGACCCTCGCTCGCACCCAGGAGCGGGAGACCCCCTCCGACATCCAGCTCCCCACCACCACGATCGGCTCGTTCCCGCAGACCACCGAGCTGCGTCGCGCCCGAGCAGCGCACCGCAGGGGCGAGCTGCCCGAGGAGGAGTACAACACGATCCTGCGTGCGGAGATCGACCGGGTCATCGCATTGCAGGAGGACATCGGTCTGGACGTGTTGGTGCACGGCGAGCCCGAGCGCAACGACATGGTCCAGTACTTCGCCGAGCAGCTGGAGGGGTACGCCACCACCGAGAACGGTTGGGTCCAGTCCTACGGTTCGCGGTGCGTGCGCCCGCCGATCTTGTTCGGTGACGTCTCGCGTCCGAAGGCGATGACGGTCGACTGGATCACCTATGCCCAGTCCCGCACCAAGAAGCCGGTCAAGGGCATGCTCACCGGTCCGGTCACCATGTTGGCCTGGTCGTTCGTGCGTACCGACCAGCCTCTCGGAGAGACCGCGGCCCAGGTCGGCCTGGCGCTGCGGGACGAGGTCGCCGACCTGGAGCGTGCCGGTATCCGCCACATCCAGGTGGACGAGGCCGCCCTGCGGGAGTTGCTGCCCCTGCGCCAGGAGAAGAGGCAGGAGTACCTGGACTGGGCGGTCAACTCGTTCCGTCTGGCCACTTCGGGAGTGGACGTGACCACGGCCATCCACACGCACATGTGCTACTCGGAGTTCGGCGTCGTGGTCGGTGGTATCGAGGCACTGGACGCCGACGTCACCAGCGTGGAGGCAGCTCGCTCCCGCATGGAGTTGGTCCGTGACCTCGGTGCACGCGGGTACAAGCGGGGTATCGGCCCGGGCGTGTACGACATCCACTCGCCCCGGATTCCTTCGGTGGAGGAGATCGAGACCTCGCTGCGCCTGGCGGTGGACAACGTCGATCCCGGGAACCTGTGGGTCAACCCCGACTGCGGTCTGAAGACCCGTGGTTACGCCGAGGTCGAGCAGGCACTGCGCAACATGGTCGAGGCGGCCCGTCGGGTCCGCGCCGATCTCTGACAGCAAGAAGAATCGGAAGAACTGAAGATGTGAGGGGCCCACAGGCCTCTCACACCAAGTGAGGGGGCGTGGTCGGTGTACACCGACCACGCCCCCTCGATGTGAAGAGATCAGGAACCGATCTGGGCAAGGGCGTCTTCTCCGGCGGA
>DXDP01000437.1 GCA_019115445.1 Candidatus Nocardiopsis merdipullorum | reverse complement strand
CCGGGATGTCGACGGCATCGACCATGGTGTAGAAGCGCTGTTCCCGGTCATCATCGTCGTCTCTGATTCGGGCGTCCTCCCGCTTGTCCCGAGAGGTGACGACCCTCGGTTCGACGACCCTGTGCAGGCACGACCCGTCATCGGCGATGCGCACGCTCCGGCAACGGGGGCAGGGAGAACGGTCCTTCTTCGCGTTGACCGTACGGACGTATCCGCACTCCTGGCAGAAGCGCCAGTAGTGCAACTCCTCGTCTCCCGCACCACCGAGTTCCACACCGGTGATCTGGTGCTTGTACTCGTTGACGTAGAACGTGTTGCCCGGAGCGAGCTCTCCGAGGGCATAGCGACGGGGACGTTCATAGGAACGCATTTCGGAGGAGAAGGTCTCCTTTGCCTTCTCCTCGGCGCCGTTGGACCAGTACAGCGTGGCGTTGAGGGTGGTGACCGTGTCGATCAGGGCATAGTTGGGCAACAGCCCCAGGTTGCACAGGGCCTGCTGCGCGGAGGTCAACCCGAGACCGTACAGCCTCTTGCCCGTGGCACGCCTCTCAGCCTCAAGCTCTGCCTTCTCGCGTTCCTGGTCGGCGTCGCCGTCACGCAACTCCTTCTGCGCCGCGCCGATCATCCGCAAACGCCGACGCAGGACCTCCTCACCACGCCGCCACTGCCGCTCGGCCTCCTCCACCGCGCTGCGCAGGCCCCTCCGGGCGTAGGTCCTCAGGCCCTCTTGGGCCTGAGGGCTGACACCGGCCGGAAAGAGCGCGAGGAAGCCTTCGACGAGCTGTTCCGCCTGGGCGAGAGCGGCTTCGACCAGATCCGTGAGATACCCGGAGGGGCCGAACAGGGCGGGTGCCTTCGTCGGAAGAGGAGGGAGGGATGTGCCGTCCACTCGGTGAATCCGGCCACGGGCTACCAGGTCCAGCAGGTGCGCGAGGTACTGACGCCGCAGGATCTCCACCGCGGACAGATGGCTGCCCGGCGGCACGACCCGACCCGCGATCATCTCCCTGGGCTGGTCGAGGTAGTACAGGTCACGGCGGCTGCGGCCGGGGATCGTCAGGAGGAAGGCGTTGCCGGTCCCGCGCCCCGCACGACCCACTTGTTGCAGGTAGTTGGCGGAGTTACGTGGCAGCGCCGCCAGGACCACGGCGGACAGATCGCCGACATCAATGCCCATCTCCAGTGTCGGCGTGCAGGAGAGCACGTTGGGGTCCTTGAAGCCCTCCCCCTGCCGGAAGGCCTGCTCCACCTTCTCCCGCTCGGGCCGAGTCAGCATGCCGGTGTGTTCGGCGGTCACCACCTGATAGGTGCCCGCAGCCCGGTAGAGGCGCCGATAGTAGTCATCACGGTAGTCGCGGTCACGCATGTGCACGCCCAACTCCGCGTGGCGGTCACCCGCGACGAGCCGACGGCCCTTGCCGCAGCGGTAGGAGGGACAGGGTTGATCGTGCCACTGGTCCAGAAGCGCGGGATGCACCGTCTGTTCCCAAAAACACGTGGGGCACCGGACGAAGGCCTGGTTGACACTGTCATCGGACAGAAGTTGCACGTCAACAGAGCCGGGCCGCAATCCGTAGACCCGCACTGAGCTGTCCTTGGGGACCATGGCGGACAACAGGCCCGCTTCGGTCAGCGCGGGCAGAAAGCGGCTCCAAAACACCGGAGCCTCCTCACGCGACATCCCCAGACATCGGCCCGCCCAGCGTTCGTACCAAGACAGACGGCCTGTCGCGACGTCGAAATCACTGTCGGTCTTGGAACGTCGGTCGAGCAGGAACTTGGGCGCCGCGGCGCCCTTGGGGAAAGCGCGCATGCCAAGGGGGCGCTTGCCCCAGACGAAGTACCGGCTGGTTCCGGCTTCCTGCAGGTACTTCTGCAACCATGTGTGGCTGATCGCGCCGCGGGTCCGTAGCCGCTCCAGGAAAACACGCAGGAACCCCAGGTAACGGGCATCGTCATGTTCAGCGAGCGAAAGCGACTCCGACCGGACCGCCCCCTGGTGGGCCTGTCTGACCAGCGCGACGGCTGCAGCGGTGTCGGGGATGCGGACGTTCGCGGCAGCGGTACGTGTCAATTCCAAGGTGCGACCGTTACGGGAGCGGAACCCGAACTCCATCAGTGCCTCGAACGCCAGGCGCTCGCCGATCAGCCACCACGTCCTCCGGTCACCACCGCGCCCCTGACCGGACAGCAGCCGGGCCACGCCCTCGATGTCGTGCAGGTCCGGAGGCACGACCGCGGCCAGAGTTCTTGGGTCCGTCGTCGCCTCGACCACATCGGCGACCACATCGTTCAGCGCGGTTGGCCGATCCTCCGACAGATACTTCTTGAGCAGGGCCCGTCGGGAGAAGGCGTAGGATCGGCTGGCGACGTACCCCGAGCGGTGCGCCGCGTCCTGCACCGAACCGTTGAACATCAGGGTCTTGTCCTCGCCCTGGTCCTCATCGAGCTCACCGCCGGTGAACAGCTGGGTGATCGACGCGGCGGCGAGGGCCGCCGTAGCGGTACCGAGGTAGCGGATGACGTTGTGCTCACCGCATGCCGGGCACCAATCCTCCGCGGCCGCCGTGTTCGCACTTCTTCCCAGGTTGACCAGGACGAACGCCGAATCAGCCGTACCCAGACGCGGCTCACCCGTCTCGGGGACGTAGTCCGAGCCGGGGTCGGGCACCCGCAGACGGTGCACCGTGCCGTCCAAGACACGCAACTGGCCGCCGGTCCCGGCGGCCAGTGGTGCCCCATCCTGGCTCCGCCCACGACCGGGGGACTCCATGGCCGCTCGGCCCGAACCCTCCAGTGCCTCTCGGTCGGTGGCGGCGATGAGGTTGCGCACCCGGATCTTGTCCTGGCTGGTCGATGCCCGGCGAATCTTGTGGCTGTCGACCTGCACCTCGGCGTCGTCACTCTCCGGCGAGAACACGGCCCAACCCGAACGTCCACAGGCACGGCAGTACACCGCCGGCAGGAAGAGGTTCGCCGTCTGGCCCGTGGTGTTCGTCGTCGCCGGGGCCGCCCGGGTGTGGTCGCTGCCGAGTGTGTCCTGGGTCCCCGCCACGTCCCACTGGAACTCCGCCTTCGGCCATGGAAGCACTCCGCGTACGAGGCGGGAGACGGAGCGGGCCCACTGATGCACCTCGATGTGGACGAACGGTCGTGGCCGCTCCGGTGGCGATCCCGGATCCCGGGCCACGGAGAGCAGTGCCACGAACCGGGAAAGGGCCGAGGCCGCTGTGTCCGGTTTCCGAGTGATGGTCTGTGCCCAGGAGCTGGCACCCTTCCGCCACACCATGTCCAAGGTTTCGGGCACGCTGCGAAGCTCTCCGCCCAGGGCGAGCATGACCGCAGAGGTGAGCACGTGCTTCTTCAGCCGCTCCCCCAGGCGGAACGGGTCCCTGTCCCGAGTGCCGGTCACCATCTCGACGAGGTCGGCGAACGCCTCGTCACTCAACGACGGGTCGGGAAGGGCCGCGATCTCCTCAGGCTGAGGCACCGGCAGGTTCGGATCAAAACCTTGGTAGGGCGTGAACTCGTCAACGGTCTGACGGTCCTCCCCGATCACCGCGTCCTTGGTGAACTCCGTCCCGAAGACCTGGCCCGCCACCTCCAGCAGGTGCTTCGTGGCATCGTCGTCGGTCTCCGAGGACAGGGTCGCGGAGGTCGCCACAGGGCAGATGTCACCCAGGGGCCGTTCCGGCTGGGAAGCCCCGACCGCCGAGGCGAGCCTGCGCAGCAGCATGGCCACGTCGGTGCCCTGAGCACCGTCGTAGGTGTGGAACTCGTCCACGACGATGTAGCGCAGGTCTACACCTTCCCACAGGGGCGCGTCGGAGGAACGCTGCAGGAGCAGGTCCAGCATCTTGTAGTTGGTGATCAGGATGTCCGGCGGGGACGTCCACATATCCGAGCGCCGTGTGTAGACCTTTTCGTACTTCGTACCGGGCTTGTCACCGACGTACAGACCAGCGTGCACGCCCTCCAGTTCCTGGTGGGCGCACAGCAGCTTGTTGATGCGGTCGGCCTGATCGGCCGCCAGGGCGTTCATCGGGTACAGCAGGACGGCTTTGATGCCGCTGTTCCCGGCGGCTCGCTCCCGGACGCAGTGGTCCAGCACAGGGTAGAGGAAGGCCTCGGTCTTTCCGGAGCCGGTACCCGTGGTCAGAAGGGTGGGGTGTGGCGTGTTCCCGTGTGCCGACGACAGGCGTTCGAACGCCGCGACCTGATGCCGGTACGGTACCCACCCGTCGTCTGGCCGCCAGTCCAGCAGCTGTTCCCAGGAGGAATCAGCCGTGGTGAAGGGCGTACGAACGCGCAGGAAAGGCCCACGGAACATGCCGGACGTCTCGTCACCGAGGAACCGGTGAAGGGACTCACGTGCACCTTCGTCGGAGAGGGCGTACGTGGTCGACAAGTACTGCAACAGGCTCTCCTTGAGCCCTTCCGCCTGCAGTGTCGGTCTCACGGCGCGGGTACCTCCTGCCTCTCCGGATCCCACTCCCCGCGTTCTATCGCGGCGGTGAGACGTTTCTGGAAGACGGCGTGTGCCTCGCGCATCTCCTGCTCCCTGTCCACCTTGTGGAAGGGGGCGGTGTACCCCTCGGGGACAGGGGTTTTCTCCTCGTCCTTGCGATAAGCCAGGAACTGTTCGTAGTGCTTCTTCTCCTGACCGTGACCGTAGGTGTAACGGTCGCCGGCGATCTTGCGCTCATTGGCGTCGAACCAGGTCACCAGGTCATGGCCCTGAGTAATGGGAAGGCGGGCCCGGTACATGGTGATCAGCGTGTCAGCGTCGATGCCGAGCCACACGGCTACCAGGGCGTCGATCTCCACGAGTGCCGCACGGCGTGCGTACTCGGTGCGCAGCGGGGTCTCCCACCTCCAGTCAGGGGTGGCCTCGTGCAGCTGCGTCCGCATCCCTTTCCACGTACGGGCCCAGCCCTCGTTGGTGACCCACTGAGGGTCGTAGAGCTCTTCCCACAGGTCGGCATAGGCAGTGGTGAGGCAATTCAACCGCAACGTACGCAAGAGGAGAGCAGGGGCCAAGGGATGTTCTCTCTGAGGAACAGGCATCGCATTGGCCTCTGCCACCTGAAGGTCATTACATCCGGTAGTGCGCAGAAAGTAGTCCATCGGAATCGACGACCAGAAGCCAGCAAGTAGCACAGTTGTCAGCAAGTCCGGTATTCGGAGGCTATGCACCGTATGA
>DXDP01000436.1 GCA_019115445.1 Candidatus Nocardiopsis merdipullorum | reverse complement strand
CCCCGGTGTCGGGACGACCCTGCTGGCCGCCCGGGAGGGGGCGGCCTTCTCCCCCGCCTTCGAGGGGCCATCGCGCAACCGTCACCTGGCCCTGGGCGCTCGTGAACTGGCCGTGGCGGGCACGGGGACGGTGCGCCGGGACGTGGACACCCCGGAGGATCTTCGCGCGGCCGCTGCCCTGGGTGTGGGGCCGCGGACACGTTCGCTGCTGGATCGGCTCCTGGGGGATCCTCATGTCCCCGAACACGCATGTGCCCGGACCCTCGTCGAGGACCCGGGCACATGAGGACCTGCACCGTCGGACGGTGAGGTTACTTCTTTTCCCCGTTGACCAACGCCTTGAAATCGGAGCCGGCACGGAACTTCGGGACGAAGCTCGCGGGGACGTCGATGGTGGCGCCGGTGGCAGGGTTGCGAGCGGTGCGGGCCGCACGCTCTGATTTTTCGAAAACACCGAATCCGGTGATGGCGACCTTGTCGCCCGACGCCACGGTGGCCTGAATGGTTTCAAGCACAGCGTTGACCGCTTCGGTGGCGGTCTTCTTGTCTCCGAGTCGGTCGGAGATCGCGTCGATCAGGTCACGCTTGTTCATAAGGTTCCTCCGGTTCCCCCTTGCTCGCACGAAATTAGGGGAAGCAACGGCCTTTACACAAATACAAACGCCCGCTGTGTAGGCGTGTCGGCTCCTCGACGACCTGCAATGTCACGCTCCGCACTGGGCTGTACATAGCTCTCGAGCCCGGTTCTGGGTCCCCTTTTATACCGTTCTGGGAGCCTCAAATGCCTACGTATAACCGGATTCCGGACACGAAGCCTCCTGAAGGAGGGGCCTACTGATTTGTTTCTGACTGATCACAGAAAGTAAAGGTAAAATCTTTTTCGGAGAGGTGTGTACTGCGCCACATACGCCTCGATCCCCGGCCCACAGGCCGATCCAGGACTTGCCGACCCCACGACGAACGCGGCCCGCCCCGAGCGTTCGGGGCGGGCCGCGTCAGGTCTTCACGGGCCCCTCCTTCGGGGCCCGAAAACGTGTCAGAGCGTCACCGGCATCCAGGGCTTGCGGCTCTGTTCGAAGTCACCGATGTCGTCGGTGTGGCGCAGGGTGAGGGCGATGTCGTCCAGGCCCTCCATCAGCCGCCAGCGGGTGTAGTCGTCCAACTCGAACGGCTCCTGCACACCCGGGGCACGCACTTCACGGGCGACCAGGTCGACCGTGATCTCGACGGTGGGGTCGGCCTCCACGGCCTCCCACAGGGTCTCGATGACCTCCTGCGGCAGCAGGACCGTCAACAGCCCGCCCTTGAGCGAGTTGCCGCGGAAGATGTCGGCGAAGCGGGAGGACAACACGGCCTTGAAGCCGTAGTCCTTCAGTGCCCACACCGCGTGCTCACGGGACGAACCCGTACCGAAGTCCGGCCCGGCCACCAGGACGGTCGCCCCTTCGTACTCGGAACGGTTGAGCACGAAGTCGGGGTCGGACTTGCGCCACTCGGCGAACAGGCCGTCCTCGAAACCGGTACGACCGACCCGCTTGAGGTAGACGGCGGGGATGATCTGGTCGGTGTCGACGTTGCTCTCGCGCAGCGGCACGGCCCGACCGGTGTGGACGTCGAACTTCTCCATGGGAGCTGTCTCCTTACGGTTACGGGGTGCTACTGGGCGACCAGGTCGGCGGGGGTGGAGAGCGTGCCACGCACCGCCGTGGCGGCGGCCACCAGCGGCGACACCAGGTGGGTACGGCCACCCCGGCCCTGACGCCCCTCGAAGTTGCGGTTGGAGGTGGAGGCACTGCGTTCCCCGGGCTCGAGCTGGTCCGGGTTCATCCCCAGACACATCGAGCAACCGGCCTCGCGCCACTCGGCACCGGCCTCCTCGAAGACCTTCCCGAGGCCTTCCTCGTTGGCCTGCTCCTTGACCCGCATGGAACCGGGCACGACGAGCATGCGTACACCGTCGGCGACCCTGTGGCCCTTGATGATCTCCGCCGCGGCCCGCAGGTCCTCGATCCGGCCGTTGGTGCACGAGCCCAGGAAGACGGTGTCGACCTCGACCTCCCGCATGGGGGTGCCCGCCTCCAGGTCCATGTAGGCCAGGGCCTTCTCCGCCGCGGCACGGGCGGCGGGGTCCTCGTAGGAGGCCGGGTCCGGCACCGAGGAGTCCAGCGGCACGCCCTGACCGGGGTTGGTGCCCCAAGTGACGAACGGGCTGATCTCGTCGGCCTCCAGCACCACCTCGGTGTCGAACTCGGCGTCCTCGTCGGTGCGCAGGCTCTTCCAGTACTCGACGGCGGCGTCGAAGTCCGCGCCCTGGGGGGCGTGTGTGCGTCCTTCCACGTAGTCGAACGTGGTCTGGTCCGGGGCGATCATCCCGGCACGGGCCCCGGCCTCGATGGACATGTTGCACACGGTCATGCGGGCCTCCATCGACAGTTGCTCGATGGCCTGGCCCCGGTACTCGATGACATGCCCCTGACCGCCGCCGGTACCGATCTTGGCGATGACGGCGAGGATGATGTCCTTGGCCGTGACCCCGGGATCGAGTGTTCCGTTGATCGTGACGGCCATGGTCTTGAACGGCTCCAGGGGCAGTGTCTGGGTGGCCAGCACGTGTTCGACCTGGCTGGTGCCGATGCCGAAGGCCAGCGCGCCGAAGGCACCGTGGGTGCTGGTGTGGCTGTCACCGCACACCACGGTCATACCCGGCTGGGTCAGACCCAGTTGGGGGCCGACCACGTGCACGATGCCCTGGTCGATGTCGCCCATGGGGTACAGACGCACCCCGAAGTCGGAGCAGTTCTTGCGCAGTGTCTCGACCTGTTTGCGGGACACGGGGTCGGCGATGGGTGCGAGCAGGTTCTGGGTGGGGACGTTGTGGTCCTCGGTCGCGATGGTCAGGTCCGGCCTACGCACGGAACGACCCGCCAACCGCAGTCCCTCGAAAGCCTGGGGACTGGTGACCTCGTGCACGAGGTGGAGGTCGATGTAGAGCAGATCCGGCTCGCCGTCGGCGCGTCGGACGACGTGTTCCTCCCAGACCTTCTCGGCCATCGTGCGTGCCATGAGCAATCGCCTCTCTCGTGTTCGTGACGAGCTGTCGACGTCACGTCAGCTCTTGGACGTGTGTCACCACATCCTCCGATGCGGACCACGGCCTGACTTGCATTCCATATTTCGAGACGCCAATATCAAGCCATGGACAATTCTAGCTCATCCAGTGGCGTCGGTGTCCTGGACAAGACAATGTCCATCCTCGACGCCCTGGAGTCGGGCCCGGCATCCCTGGCCCAACTGGTGCAGATCACCGGCTTGGCGCGCCCCACCGCTCACCGTCTGGCCGTGGCCCTGGAACACCACCGCATGGTCACCCGTGACAGCCAGGGCCGCTTCGTGCTGGGCCCTCGCCTCGGTGAACTGTCGATCGCCACCGGAGAGGACCGTCTCCTGGCGGTCGCCGCACCCGTCCTCGTCCAACTGCGCGACCTGACCGGGGAAAGCGCACAGCTGTACCGGCGCCAGGGTGACCTGCGCGTGTGTGTGGCCGCCTCCGAACGCAGCAGCGGCCTGCGCGACACCGTCCCGGTCGGCAGCGAACTGCCCATGAACGCCGGATCGGCCGCCCAGGTACTGCTGGCCTGGGAGGATTCCGACCGCATCCGCCGCTCCCTGGTCGGAGCGCGCTTCACCGCGGCGAGCCTGGCCCAGGTGCGTCGTCGCCGTTGGGCCCAGAGCGTGGCCGAACGCGAACAAGGTGTGGC
>DXDP01000435.1 GCA_019115445.1 Candidatus Nocardiopsis merdipullorum | reverse complement strand
CTGCCGGTACGGGCATGGACGAGGCGTGGGTGGAAGACCTGGTCCTACCTCGGTCGCACCCTGGCCCCATCAGTTCGCGGGGCCGCTTGAGGTGATGCGAAGAGAACTGTATGACCTGGGGTTTTGTGACTCGCCCAGCCCGATACATCCACGCCGGCACGCCCTGACCCGGGGCGCGGTCGACCGCATGGGGGAAGCACTGTGGAGCTGATCCGCGAAATGAGACCAGAACTGAGCCCGGACGGTCTGCCCGAGGTTCCCCAAGACGGAGAATCCCCAGGTCAGAGTGGCGGCCCCGGCAGGATTCGAACCTGCGACCCCCGCTTTAGGAGAGCGGTGCTCTATCCCCTGAGCTACGGAGCCCGGTGTGGTGACGGAAGGTGTGTTGTCCCGACGTCGAGCCAAGCCTAACCCAGGATGAACGTGTTCGGGGTGTCGAAGACGTGGGAAGCCCTCCCGTGGGGGACTCTGCGTACATGGCACAGTACGCTGACCTACGATTGGTTGCCCTGCGGTGGCATGATGTTCTTCACATCCCATGTCGCGCCATGGCTTCATGTGTGCCCCGGTCATCGAGGACAACGATCGAGGACAACGAAGGTCGAGTCGCTCACCTGGGCCTTCGGAACCAGATGCAATGTGACGGCCCGTGAACGGTGGAATGCGGTGCGGACAAAATTTTTCCCGAGGGAGCTCCGCCAGGCCGTTCGAGCTCGCGTTCCCACATACGGACATGTAGTAACTTGCCTTTCGATCACGGGTAGATGTTCGAAGAAAAAATCAGCCGGAGGAACATTCGTGCCGTTCACTTCCGAGTCGGCGCGGCGCACGTCCCGCGTTCCGTGGAACGGGGAAGAGGTCACCCTCGCGGTGGTGCACCGTGGTCGGATCCACGCAGCACAGATCCTCGTCCTGGCCCTGGCCACCGCACTGTTCGTCGTCGCCCTGCCGAAGGACGCGCAAGCAGGCCTGGAAGAACTCCGGGAGAACGCCGAGGCCGCGTCGGAGGCCCTGGAAAAAGCCACCGAAGAGCACGTCCAGCGCCAGGAAGACCTGGAAGAGGCTCAGGAGGAGTTGGTCGGCACACTGCACCAGCTGCAGCAGACCGAGGTCGAACTCGGTGAGATGCGTGAACCCCTGGCCCGACTGGCCAGCACCCTGTACCGGCAGCCGGACGGCGGAATGCTCCAGATGCTGGTGGACGGCTCCCTGGAGGACGACCTGCGGATGCAGTCGTATGCGGCCAAACTCTCCGAGGACAACCAGGTCCTCATCCAGGACGCCACCGACATGCGCCAGGAACAGGTGTCCCTGGCCGGTGAGGCGCAGGAGTTGCAGACCAGTACCCAGCTGGAGCAGGCGGAGCTGGCCGCAGAGGTGGAACAGCTGCGCGAACAGTCGGAGCAGAGCACGGAAGAACTCACCTCCGAGTTGGAGTCGCAGGGACTGGACCCCGAGACGTACATGGCCGCCGCGGACTGTGACCCTGCGGCTGCCGCCTCGTCCGACGGTTATCCGAACGGTTTGCTCCCCGACGAGGCCCTGTGCGAGCTCTACGACGGGTATTTCCTCCGGGCCGACGCGGCCGTGGAGTTCCTCGAACTCAACATGGAGTACGTCGAGAAGTTCGGCGAGAACATTTGCATCAACAGTGCCTACCGTGACCTGCCCAACCAGCACCGCGTCTACGCAGAGCAGCCCCCCGGGTTCGCGGCTGTTCCCGGAACCAGCAACCACGGGCTGGGACAGGCCATCGACCTGGGGTGTGGCATCCAGAACTTCCGCTCCGAACGGTGGAACTGGATGGAGGAGAACGGTGCCCGGTACAACTGGGTCCATCCGTCCTGGGCCAAGTCCAGCCCGTTCGAGCCCTGGCACTGGGAGTACGAGGGCTGAGAACGTCGAACCCGCCTTGGGCTCTGCCTCTTCGCGTGGGCGGGGACGATCGGCCGAACCACTCAGGTGGTCTCCGGGGCCACTTCGCTCGTGCAGTGGGCGCACCTGACGGCCTGCTTGTCGATCTCACTGATGCAGTGAGGGCATTTCCGGGTGGTGGCCTCTTCGGCCTTGACGATCTTCTCCAACAACTTGGAGACCGGCAGGACCACGAAGAAGTACAGGACTGCCGCGGTGAGCAGGAAAGAGACGAGCGCGTCCACGAAGGCGCCGTACATGAACCGGCTGTCGTTGACCTCGAAGTAGAGGTCACCGAAGGTCGGTACCCCACCGAAGATGCCGAGCAGCGGGGTGATGAACCCTTCGGTGAACGCGGTGATCAGGTCGGCGAAAACCGCTCCGACGACGACGGCGACAGCCAACTGCACCAGGTTTCCCTGGAGCAGGAACTTCTTGAAGCCTTCCATGAGCAACTCTGATTCTCGTGTGCTTACGGGATCGGGACACGGCTCGAAGCCGCTGTGTCCGCCACCCTTCATCAACTTCCGATAACGGTCAAACGAGACTTTTTGCTCGGTCAACCGCGGATGGTGATGGACAGGCGTTCGGAGGCGGCGTGTCCGGCCAAGGCACGGGCCTCCTCGGGTGCGACCGCAAGGAGAACGAGTGCCCCTCCCTCCCCGCCGCTGTCGCCCTCGGGGGGCAGAGCCAGGACGGGCCGGTCGGTGACCACCTCCGTCGCCGAGCTCGTGCGGGTGAATCGAAGCTCGTCGTGCCCGGAAGCTGCGAGCACGTCCACTCTGTTGCCGGGGGAGAGCAGGGCGATCGTTCCCGGGTCGGCCACCCGTACAGGTGCGGCCACCAGGTCGGGGCCGTAGGCGAGCGCGGGCGGATCGCTCAGGCGTGCGTCGGTGATGACCTCGCCCTCCCGGACGGGGGCGTTCAAGGAACGCCCGGAAGGTTCCGCGGAAGGGGGAAGGGCACCCTCCGGCAGGGTGGAGACGGGCAGGGCCCGGGGTGTCAGATCCCGGTCGGTGAGGGGTGCGGAGGCATCCAGGTCATGGGCGGCGACCAAGACCTCGTCGGTGGGTTCCGGGGGTGGACGCAGCACCAGGAGCGCACTCAGGAGCGCAGTCGCTCCGAGCAGAGCGGCGATCGGTCGCCTGCGGCGGTTCAGGAAACGGACGAGTGCGTGGCGGTGTCGGTAAGGGGGTGGGTGGTCGGGGTCGGCCATGAAACCACGCTAGACCGAGGCGCCGGGCCTTTCGGGGTTGTCCACAGGGCTGTTTTTCGTCGGACGCACCGAAAAACGCCGCCGGGATCCTCTCCCGGCGGCGTGGAACCGTGGTCAACGGCCGATGAGTCAGTTTCCGGACGAGTTTCCGGCCCCGGTACTGTCGGCCGTGCTCTTGGAGCCACCGCCGGAGTCGGAGGAGGAACTGCTGTCCTTGCTCGTGTTCCCGGAATCGGAGCCGGTCAGCGCGGAGCTGTTGCTGGTGGCGGAGCTGTTGTCGGTGCGGTAGAAGCCGGACCCCTTGAAGACGACACCCACCGCGGAGTACACCTTGCGCAGGCGGCCCTCGCACTCGGGGCAGACGGTGAGGGAATCGTCACTGAAGCTTTGCACTACCTCCATCCGAGCATCACACTCGGTACACGCGTACTGGTACGTAGGCACGGTTCGGGTCCTCCTTGCTGGCACTCTCACCCGTTGACTGCCAAATGGTACGCGCTCACCGGAGCAGCCGTGACCCGGCCTCACCTCGAACGCGGCTGTCAGGGGTGCGCCACCGGGAAAAGCCATCGGTCACCGGGGGCACTGTCACCGATGACAACGCGCTTCACCTGCGGCTTCATCCCGGGAAGAGGAGAAACGGATCACCAGGCAGGCCACACGGGTGAGGAGGGAAGGAACGCGTGCACACCGTCACCGGGTGTGGCCACCGCGTCCACCGGCACGTCGTGGGGATCCCGAGGCAGCTCATCGACGAACTCGTCGTCGTACACCAGGGCGATCGCGGGGGTGTGGGGTCCCTTGTGGGCCAGCGCACGATCGTAGCAACCGGCCCCCCGCCCCAGGCGCATCCCTTGCCGATCCACGGCCAGGGCCGGGCAGAGAAGGGCGTCGACCCGTGCCGGCGCGTCCTGGCCATGGCGATGACCGACCGGTTCCAGCAGTCCGCGATCTGTGGGAACAAGACTGTCGGGACCGTCGAAAGCCGCCCATTCCAGGTTCCCGTCCGGCAGGAACACCGGGAGCAGCACGTAGGTGCCCCGCTTCCACAGCGCAGCGACCAATTTGTGGGTGTCGGGTTCGTTTCCCACGGAGTAGTAGCAGGCCACCGTCCCCGCCATGGCCAACCAGGGCATCTCCAACAAGAGGTCCCGCAGCGCGGACCCGGCCTCGTCCCGTTCCCGTTGCTCCCGGCCACGGCGGGCGGCGAGCAGTTTTGCACGCCACTGTTGCTTACGCGAGCTGTTTTCGCTGTGGTCCGACCAGTTCCCGGTTTCCCCGGCTCCCGCACCCATGGACCCCAGTGTGTCAGCACCGGCCCGATCGGTGAGAACGACCTTCGCATGAACACCGGACCACGGTCGCTGGACCTTTGCCCGAAGCGATGGGGACATCTTGGGGCACGTGGCCGTGTGGGAACCCCGAGAGCTTCGACGCCTGTCCTACAGTGCCGACATGAACGCCCACACCGATCAGCAGCGCTTCCGCCCCGATCCGAGCCCAGTGACCAAGGCCGTGGTTCCCGCAGCGGGCCTCGGCACGCGTTTCCTGCCCGCCACCAAGGCCACCCCCAAGGAGATGCTGCCGATCGTGGACAAACCCGCGATCCAGTACGTGGTCGAGGAAGCGGTCGACGCCGACCTCACGGACGTCCTCATGATCACGGGACGTAACAAACGCTCCATCGAGGACCATTTCGACCGGGCCCACGAACTCGAGGAAGCCCTCGAGGCCAAGGGGGACGAGGAACGCCTGCGGTCGGTACGCGAACCCAACGACCTGGCCCAAGTGCACTACGTCCGCCAGGGGCAGCCACGCGGCCTGGGACATGCAGTACTGTGCGCCGAGTCGCACGTGGGGGACAACCCGTTCGCGGTGCTTCTGGGGGACGACCTCATCGAGTCGGCCGATCTGCTGCGGCGCATGATCGAGGTCCGCAACGATCGAGGCGGCAGCGTGGTCGCGCTCATGGAGGTGGACCCGGAACAAGTGTCCCTGTACGGCTGTGCCGCCGTCGAACCCACCGAGGAGGAGGACGTCGTCACCGTCACCGACCTGGTGGAAAAACCCACCCCGGAGCAGGCACCGAGCCGCTGGGCGATCATCGGTCGCTACGTGTGTGATCCGGAGATCTTTCCCGTACTGCACAAGACCCCACCCGGCCGAGGTGGGGAGATCCAGCTGACCGACGCCCTGCTCGAGATGGCCCGCCGCAAACCCGAGGACGGCGGTGTGGTGTACGGGGTCCTCTTCCGCGGCCGCCGCTACGACACCGGGAACAAGGCCGACTACATCCGCACGCTCCTCGACTTCGCCCTTCGTCGCCCGGATCTTGCCGACGAACTGCTGCCCTGGCTGCGTGACTTCGTCAGCCGGCACGACACGCGATGACAATGGGACGTGCGAGCTCTCCCGGGTCGAGGAAGAGCAAGCGGCCCCCATCACCCCCTCCACCATCAGGGAGAGCCTCTGTGAAGAGCGTCGAACAGCACGTCCAGGACATCCTGAGGATCGTCCCCGCGCCCGAACCGACCGAACTCGACCTGCTCGAGGCACACGGTGGCGTGCTCGCCGAACCGGTGGTCTCGCCCGTTCCCCTGCCCGGCTTCGACAACGCATCGATGGACGGGTACGCCGTGCACGCCGCCGACCTGGCATCGGCCTCCGAGGAGGTCCCGGCCCGGCTGCCGGTGGTCGCAGACATCCCGGCGGGTGACCCCACACCCGTCACCGTCCGGCCGGGCATGTGTGCACGCATCATGACCGGTGCACCCTTGCCGAATGGGGCCGACGCCGTGGTTCCGGTCGAATGGACCGACGGAGACACCGCTCGGGTGACCATCGACCGTCCGGTCCGGGCCGGCAACGCCATCCGCAGAGCAGGCGACGACGTCCACGAGGGCGTGACCGTCCTGCACCCCGGGGTGCGGATCGGTGCGGGGGAGATGGGCGTCCTGGCGGCGGTCGGGCGCCGCTCCGTACCCGTCCACCCGCGCCCGCGCGTTGTGGTGTTGTCCACGGGGGAGGAACTGGTCGAACCCGGAAACCCTCTGGGACACGGCCAGATCTGGGAATCCAACAGCTTCATGATCGCTGCCGCCGCCCGCGACATCGGATGTGAGGTGTACCGTCACGGGTTCGTCGGCGATGATCCGACCACCGTGCTCGAGACGTTGGAGGGCCTGCTCGAAGGCGCCGACATCGTCGTCACCACCGGTGGGGTGAGCATGGGCGCTCACGATGTGGTCAAGGCCGTGCTTTCCCGCCAGGGTGTGGAGTTCACCCAGGTGGCGATGCAACCGGGCAAGCCCCAAGGGTTCGGAACGATCGGGCCGGACAAGACCCCCGTCCTGACCTTGCCGGGGAACCCGGTGAGCGCCTTCGTGTCCTTCCAGATCCTGGTCCGTCCCGCCCTGCGAGTGCTGCAGGGGTTGCCTGCGGGGCCGCTCCCGTCGGTGTGGGCGAGGCTCACCGCGTCGGTCACCTCACCTCCGGGCCGTCGCTCCTACCTGCGCGGTGTGCTGGGAGGGCCCGCACACGATCGTGAGGCGGAACGCACCGTGCGCCCGGTGACACGGCAGGATTCTCACCAGCTCTCCGCACTGGCCGACGCCGACTCGCTGGTGGTCGTGCCCGAGAACGTCACCGAACTGCCCGCCGGGACGATCGTGGAGACTCTGTTGCTGCCCTGAACGTCTTCGGTCGTACCGTACGGTCGTGGAGGATGCGGTTCGGAAAATCGTTCCGGGCCGTCCGGTACGAGCACAGAACGGGCCCATGATGACCGACACCCCGCAGCCGGGGGACACCGGCCACCCTTCCGGGTTCACCCACCTCGACGCGTCCGGGGCGGCGCGCATGGTCGATGTTTCCGGTAAGGGCGTCGGCGCGCGGACGGCCACGGCCACCGGAAGGGTACTGCTCTCCGCGAAGACCGTCGCGGCACTTCGTTCCGGCGAGGTGCCGAAGGGGGACGCGTTGGCGGTCGCCAGGATCGCGGGTATCCAGGGCGCCAAGCGCACCCCTGATCTGGTGCCGTTGTGTCACCCCATCGCGGTGCACGGTGCGGACGTCGAACTCACGGTCGTGGACGAAGGTGTCGACATCCGGGCCACAGTGCGTACCGCTGATCGCACGGGCGTCGAGATGGAGGCGCTCACCTGTGTGATGACGGGGGCCCTGGGCCTGATCGACATGGTCAAGGCACTCGACCCCGAGGCCGAGGTCACCCGGGTACGGGTGGAGGAGAAGACCGGTGGCAAGAAGGGGCACTGGAGGCGTGGTGACTGAGGAGGGGGCCTTCAAGGTCGCGGTGGTCACCGCCTCCGACCGGGCGGTGGCAGGTGTGTACCCGGATCGTTCCGGGCCGGTCGTGGTCGAGCGACTCGGGTCGCTCGGGTGCAGGGTGGTCGGCCCATGGGTGGTCCCGGACGGGCCCCCGGTGGCCGAGGCCCTGCTGAGGGCCTTGGCCGGGCGTTGTGCTGTTGCGTTGACCACCGGGGGCACCGGTCTGTCCCCGACGGACCGCACCCCGGAGGAGACGCGGGCGTTGTTGTCCTACGAGGTCCCGGGGATCGCCGAGGCGCTGCGGGCCGCGGGGCGTGACAAGGGTGTGCCCACGGCGATGTTGTCCCGAGGGCTGGCGGGTGTGATCGAACGGGACGGACACCGCATGTTGGTGGTCAACCTGCCCGGCTCTCGGGGTGGGGTGGCAGACGGTATGGATGTGCTGGAACCTGTGCTCGAGCACGCTGCGGAGCAGCTCCGTGGAGAAGATCACGCTGTCCTGAATGACATAGAACAATGACCGGAATCTCGGCCCGGGTATTTCCGTTCATGGGTGGTGCTTCGACCTGCCCCGCATTACGGCTTACGACTATAGGGATTAAGAATCGTCCGATTCTCGGTCGGTGAGCGTGACAGGCAACACCTCGTGCGCCTGGAGTGGAATACTGGAACCTGTCACCGAGGACGCGCGGAACCGCCGACGTGTCCGGGGCCGACAGGTGGAGAAGGAACGATCGTGAATCGCAGACAGGGGTGGCCCGTCACTCTGCAGGAGGGGACGACGGTGCTTCGACCGCTGCGGCTCCGAGATGCCGCCGCCATGCGAGACACTCGGGCACGCAACGCGGAATGGCTGCGCCCCTGGGAACCGACCTACCCGGAGATGCCGCTGCGGAACGTGGGGACCATCCCCTATGTGGCGATGATCCAGGCGATCCGCAAGGAGGCACGCCAAGGACTGTCCATGCCCTGGTCGATCCTCCACGAGGGAAGTTTCGTGGGGCAGATAACCGTGGGGGCCATCGTGTGGGGCTCGGCACGATCGGCGCAGGTGGGGTATTGGATCGATCGGGAGTACGCAGGCCGTGGCATCACGCCGACCGCGGTTGCGCTCGCGGTGGATCACTCCTTCTTCCGGGTCGGACTGCACCGGATCGAGGCCAACGTTCGGCCCGAGAACCTGGCGAGCAGGCGTGTGGTGACCAAACTCGGCTTTCGGGACGAAGGAATCCGTAGGCGGCAATTGCACATCGACGGGGCCTGGCGTGACCACATCTGTTACGCACTGACCGTCGAAGAAGTACCCAGAGGGGTGTTACGACGGTGGAAGGACGGTTCGTCCTCGGGTTCTGCTTTGGGGACACAAGACCCGAACGGCGGAGGTGGTCCGCATGACCCGGGTGAGTCCACACCCGGGCACGGGGTGAGAGGTTGACCGGCAACTGGAGTTCCACAGCACTGAACCACTCTTTGCGAACACGCCCCATTACTTTGTGCTTAATTGACGCTACTCTCTGAAGTTGGCTTCTGACCTGCACTTTCGCTTCGGAGCTATGGAGCGTCCGCAACTGAAGGTCCACTATCTTGCGACACTCCGGGCAGAATGTGGCGCATTTATGGACACGGGGTCGTACCGTGCGGAACATAGACGCATTGACGATGCGGGCAACGCGTGGATATGGCGGGTGAGATTCACCCCGGTCCGAGCCGAGCTCGGGAACGATGTCCCTTCGTGGGACGTCACTGTTCCTGGGATTCCGGCGCCACCACGTGGCGCGGTGTCGACAGGTGTCGAGCAACGTCCAATGGCCGTCATCGTGAGGAGGGGTGATGAGTAGCTCTCCTCTGTACTTGGCCATCGTGGTGGTGTGGCTCATCGTCCTCGTCCCGATGCTGCTGCGCAAGGACTCGCCCGTGGACACCACCCACGAGGAGTACCGGCGTGAGGACGCCGAACCGGAGGCCGAACCGGCCACCGATGAGCACCTCGGGGACGAACCGGTCGAACCCTTCGAAGAAGAGCTGGTGGAGCACCCGGAGGAGGAACAGTACGAGGACCAGGAGGCCCTCGACACCCAGGTGGCCCGGCAACAGGAACCCATCCCCGCCCCGGCAGCCGCACCGCCCATCGGTGAACCCCGGTCCCGGATCATCGCCCGCAGGCGTCGCCGTACCAGTGGGCTGACCTTGCTGAACATCGGCACGATCGTGGCCGTGAGCCTCGGCCTGGGGCCCTGGTGGGTCCTGGTACCGCCGGTGCTGCTGTTGGCCGGGCACCTGGTGCTCCTCAGAGAGGCCGCCAAGGCCGACGCCGAACTCAGGGAAGCCGCCCGTCGAACACGTCGTCGAGCGGAGCTGAGGCGACGTAGAGAGGCCGAGGAACGGCGCCGTGACGCCCAGCGCGAGGCCGAGGTCATAGCGCTCCGGAAGCGTCGGAACCAGGTCTACGACCAATACGTGGACGCGCGCCGCCGAGCCGCGGGCGACTGAAGGGTCCACCAGAATTTTTTGCTGTACGAGCCCCCGAGGTGTCTTGGGGGCGACATCCACGTACGGGTTCTGTGGGTTCGGAGCACTCGCCGAACCCTGCTAGCCTGGGTGTGTCCTCGGGGCTGTGGCGCAGTCCGGTAGCGCACCTCGTTCGCATCGAGGGGGTCAGGGGTTCGAATCCCCTCAGCTCCACCATGGGACACAAGGCCCTGTTCCCGGCGGGAACAGGGCCTTGTGTGCGTGCGGACAGGCACGCGGGCCCGGCCGTGAGAGTGAATCCCCTGTGGCGGGTGGTTGCTCTTTTTCCGGACCGGAGCCCCGAGTGTCACCGGCGAAGCGTCCATCCCCTGAAAGCGGGGATGCCGGGCACACCTTCACTCTAGGGCATGCCCACCGAGCATGCCCCGACAAGTACGACGGAGCACCCCGGTGGTGCAGGGCTCACAGGCATCCTCGGGCTGTTGGGGCGACGTAGGGTCCGAAGGTATGGCACACGGATACCACCACGGGAATCTGCGGGCGGCGGTTCTGGAGAGGGCGGCCCGGATCATCGCCGAACAAGGGCCGCAGGAACTCAGTCTGCGTGCATTGGCGGCTGATCTCGGGGTGAGTCACACCGCGCCTCGACACCACTTCGGCAGTCGGGAAGGGGTACTCCGTGCCTTGGCGGCGGAGGGGTTCGCCGAGTTGGAGCGTCGTTTGCGGGACAACCGGGAGTCCGGCAAGGGGTTCCTCGAGGCCGGGGTCGAGTACGTGCGTTTTGCGACGGAGTGTCCTGCTCACTTCCGGGTGATGTTCGAGCGCGACCTGACCGGCCCGGACGACGCGGAGTTGGAGGCAGCACGAGGGGCTGCCTTCAACGAACTCAAGGAAGGGGTGAAAACCCTGCCCGAGGAGGGACGCAGCGTTCCGGATGTTCCTGCTGCACTGCTCGCCGGCTGGTCGATGGTGCACGGTATCGCGTCCTTGACGCTGAGCGGAACTTTGGAGGTCTCCGGGGTACGCGCCCTGTTCGAGGATGCCGACCTGCTGACTGCCACCCGTCGCAGTGCAGGCCTCCTCTACGGGGATGTGGGGGAAAGCTCCGAGGGTTGACGATCTCCGTCGGCCGCCGTGTGCGGCACACACGTTGTGGAAGGCCGCTTCCATGAGAAAAGCAGCGAAAAGGCCATGGTCTGTACCCCTTTTAGGGCTGTCCATAAATGGAGAACCACAGGGGGTCGATGGATTGTGATCAGCCTGTCCCGTAGCCACCCTCCAGTCACTCTCCGTGGCCATGTCGAGTGAAGCAAGGAAAATCAGGAAGGCAGGCTTTGCCCTGTTTGGGAGAGTCTGTCCGTATGTCTCCACCTGCTGAGGGCTCCCCGGTCCCGTTCGTGGCTTGCCGCGAATGGCAGTCCTTCGACCGCCGATATGAATAGCAGCCTGATCACGGAAAGTAATGAAAAGTACTTCGGGTGGTGCTTTTTTGGCGTGTTATTTGTGCAGGTGGCAAAGGTAAGAACGGCGTAGTCCAATGTTCAAAGGCGGACTGATCTGCAAAAACAAGCAAACTTCGGATGAGGGGCGGCACTGTGCTGCAAGTTTTGCCTGTGCACCTACGGGGGCGAAGAAGAATATTCAGTCCTGGGGCTTGTGGATTTTGTTCCGATGGGACATCTTGGTTTTCAGGACGAGCTGAGGAAGCACGGAAAAGGAGTACCCATGGTGACTCGAGCGATCGCTTCTCGCCGGAGCGGCCTGAGCTGGTGGTAAGTAGCTTGCCCGTGGGCCGACGAGCCCGCGGTCCGAGCCCGGGCGGGAGACCGCCCGGGCTTTTCCGTGTCGGTACCGGGGTGACGAAAACACACAGGAACGGTTTCGGCCTCGGATTTGAACGAAACAGTCCTCGGGTAGGAGTTGCGATGCGAGACCGATCCGTGCTCCGGGTCGGAACAGGACGAATGTGAAGGGGAGAAAGCACCTGTGTCCGATTCCCCTCAGTACCCGGGCGGATACGTACCACAAAACCCCGAATCGGAACCCGAACGACCACCGAAGAGCACGGTGGAGCCCACTCGTGAACCGGAAGAGGACCGGCCGGTCGCCGAACGTTTTCGGCGCACCACCCCCGCCCGCAGGCTGGCCATCCCCGCCCGCCGTGGACGTGGCCACTGGAGGTTGCTCGCCGGGACCGTCGCCTACGTCATGGTGGTCGGTGGGATGGCCGACTACGTGGAGCCACGAACCAGAGCAGGGGCCCACCTGATTTTCTGGGTACTCATACTGTTGGCTCTCCTTGTCACACTCTGGCGCGAACGGCGCCACGGGTGGACATCCCGGGCACGCTGGCCGTTCCTGGTCGGAGCCATTGGTGGAGCAGTCGCGGTGGAAGCCTTGGTCCTGCTCTTCGGTTCGCCCACGATCATCGTCGGATCGATCATCCTGCTCACACTGGTGCTGTTCGTGCTGATGCTCGCGGGCTGAGCCCTTGGGGGTGACTCAGGTGGCTTCGGGGTCGAAAGGGGGACGCTTACCGTTGAGGCGGGTGGGCTTTTTGGCCTTCTGCTCTTCCTCGGGGTCGTCCCAGAAGTGTTTCTGCACGAACCGCTTCGGGTTGAGATCCTGAACGTCGAAGTCCTTGTACTCCGGCCCCAATCCCTCCTTGAGGTCCTGGGTCGCGGAGTTGGCCATGGTACGTAGCTGGCGCAGGACACGGCCGATCTGCTGAGCGGCCTTGGGAAGCTGGTCGGGACCGAAGATGAGCAGCGCGAGCAAAAGAAGGAGGACGAACTCCCCTCCGCTGATGCCGAACATGTGCTTCCTCGCTCTTCGTCAACCGACCGGCTGGTTGCAGGTTAACCGGTAACAGCCGACTTGGGTAACCGTGCCCGTTCTCCGGCGGCGGTCGGCCTCGTCGGTGACCGGAGCGAACCGGCCCCCACTCCGTCGGAGTGGGGGCCGGTCGCACGCATGTGTGATGTATCAGATGCTGCGGACGTCAGCAGCCTGCGGGCCCTTCGGGCCCTGGATGATGTCGAACTCGACCTTCTGGTCCTCTTCCAGGTTCCGGAAGCCGGTACCCGCGATCGCCGAGTAGTGGACGAACACGTCGGGCTGGCCGCCCTCGACGGCAATGAACCCGAAACCCTTCTCAGAGTTGAACCACTTCACGGTGCCCTGAGCCATCTGCTCTCCCTTGGGACTACGTCGGAACCGCACCCTGCTGGTTCCGGGTCGCCGGGCGCTGGACCGACGAGTAATCCCCCGACAAGCGCCCACGTGAAGTTCCGCGAGGCGCCACAGGCATCCATGGAAACTACAACAGCAACCAATTGCCGACAGTACCAGGGAGAGGGGCTCCGTGCCGAGTGTTTTCTCGGCGAAATCCACTTTCCTCGATGTCCTGTACCGGCTACTCGAAACTGTTGATTTCCTTCGCTCGAGGTACTAATGGCGACACAACGTGCGAGTGAGGGCGAAAAGATGCCCGAAAGCTGCTTCAAGGGCCTCCACTGCCATAGATCCACACATCGAACCAGAGTCTTTCCCGCCAGATCGACTCGTCCAGCGGATATGCGGCCAACACCGGGTAGAAGTACGTGAAGTGGGCGATGATCAGGAGAAGCACGACACCGAAGACAACCCCACCCAAGGCCCGCATGTAGGGCGCGAACCGCGGACTGTCCTGCCCCGCACCCATCACCAACCCCAGCATCAAAACGATGCCCAGGACCAGGAAGGGCAGAAGCGGCAGGGCGTAGAACAAAAACATCGGGCGCTCCGGGAAGGCGAACCACGGGAGCCACCCGGCACCCACACCGATGAGCACGGCCCCCGCACGCCAATCGCGGAAGGTGACCCACCAACCCAGCATGACCACGAGGGCGATCAGGCTGACCCACCACACGATCGGAGTGCCGATGGACACCACGGAGGTGACACAGTTACCGGTGTCGCACCCGACGGCCTCTCCGTCGTAGTGGAACATCACCGGGGTCCGCATGACCAGCCACTCCCACGGCTCCGATATGTAGGAGTGGTCGCTGGTGAGACCGCTGTGGAAGTTCATCATGCGGCTGTGGTAATCGACCAGACTCGCCAACGCCTCGAGGGGAGCGGTCAGGAACCCCGGAACCCAGTCGGGTGCCGTGCCGTCGGCCACGTCACGGTTGTAGCCGCCACGGGTGAACAACCATCCGGACCAAGAGATCAGGTAGACCACACCGGCCACCACCACGGTCTGGACGAACGCGGGGATCGCGTCGATGCCCAGCCAACGGGTGAAGGGATTTCGCTGACCCGCACTGCGCCGCATCCCGTAGTCCCACGCCACGGTGAGGAGACCGAAGGCCGCCACGAAGAACAACGCGGACCACTTCGTGCCGATCGCCAGGCCGAAGCACAACCCGGCCGCCAGACGCCACCAGCGCACCCCCAACCACCCGACGGTGGTCGGGTCGACCCCGGACTCCGAGAGTCGGACCATCCGCTCCCGTGTCTTGTCACGGTCGATGACCAAACAGGTGAACCCCGCAAGGATCCACAGGGTCAGGAAGATGTCGACCATGGCGATGCGGCTCAGCGTGAAGTGCAGGCCGTCCAGGGCCAGGATCAGCCCCGCGGTGCAGCCGAGAAGCAGTGAACGCGTCATGCGGGTTGCCAACCGCACGAGGATCAACACGGAAAAAATCCCGGCCAGAGCCGCGGCGAAACGCCAGCCCTCCGGGGTCATCGCCGTACCGAAGGGCAGGTATGACCACAGTGCGTCGCCCAGGGCGATCATCCACTTGCCGACCGGCGGATGGACGACGAAGTCCCCGGCTCCGGTAAAGATTTCCCGGTGTCCCTGGGAGAGCAGGTCATCGGCGTTTTCCACGGTTTCGTGCTCGTAACCGAAGAACCAGAGCCCGTATGCGTCCTTGGCGTAATAGGTCTCGTCGAAGTGGATGCGGGAGGGCACGCCGAGATGGAAGAAGCGTAGGGCACCGGCGAACAGGGCCACGGCGCAGGCACTGAGCCATCCCCACCACAAGGGTGTGGGGGATGCGGGCAGGAAACGTGAACGGAGTGTGTCGGAGCGAGGCGTGTTCGGCGAGGTGGGGGGCTCGGCCTCGAAGGAAGCGGCGGTGGTGGTCATCTGTTTCTCGGGGTGGATAACCCTGGCCTTCAAGCCGGGGAGGAAACCCTCTCCTCCTTCTGTGTGGTGTAGGCATAGCCGTCGGCTCGCTGGAGCAGACGCAGGTTCTTGTACGAGGTCTTGACCAACCCTGCCGGGGCGGTGACGGTGTGGCTACCACTGGAGCGCACTGCCACCCGACCGGTATGGGTTCCGGCCCACTTGCCCGTGGCAACCACGGCACGCACCAGGTCGCCGGTGACGAACCCGAAGAAACCCTTGGTGCGGGGCAACCGCAGACGAGGAAAGCCGTACTTGTCGGTGCGGGTACGCGCGTAGGAGCCGCGCCCGGAGCAACCGACCACAAGTACCTGATCCACGGTTTGGGTGATGGTCTCGACCTTGCCTACGGCTATGGCGTCCAGGGTGTGGGACTTGGGCAGGTGGTTGCGGGTGCGGTTCCACTTGGTGCGCCCACCCGAGGCCACATGGGTGGGCAGGCGCTCATCGAGTTCTCGCCACAGGGCCCAGCGGGTGGACTGCACCGCAGCCGCGTCCCGCAATGGGACTTTGGCTCGGGACAGGATCCGCGCCAACGTGGTGGGGTCGGTGATGAATTCCTGCACCGACTGGTTGTTCTTGGCCTGGTTACACCGCACGCACGCCAACACCAGATTGGCCACCCGGTCCGATCCACCCCGGGAGCGGGGATGGACGTGGTCGAGGTTGAGCGGGGTGTTGGTGGCTCCGCAGTAGGTGCAGGTGCGGTCGAACTTGGCCAACAGGTACTGGCGCACCTCGTATCCGGCCAGGGTGCCCCGCTGATACTCCACCCCTTCCAAGGGTTTACCGGTGGACAGGGCGTGGGTGTCAAAGGCCACCCGCTCCACGTGCACCGCACGCACCGACGCCCACCGGGCCAACCGGTCCACCCAGGAGATGGTGGTTTCCACCCGGTGACGCAGCGAGGGGGCCAACCACCCTTGCGGGCGAGTTCGGTTGAGAAAGCGCGGTGCCCGGTACCGTAGGTTCTTGCTGCGGCGGCGCCGCCGGTAAGCGGCACGTTGACCCATTTTCTTACGGATCTGGGCGCCGCGGTGATCGAGTTGGACGGCGTACCGGGCCCGGCGCTGCCCTGCTTGGTGGGTGAACACGGCGATACCGGTGTGCTTCGAACCCGGGTCGATACCGATCTCGACCCCGTCCACCTGTGATTTTTCCACCGTTCGGTCCTTGAGGCGGATGGTGAAGGGGGTGTGGCGGGCCACCACCGCCCTGCCTTTGTCCAGGAGCTTGCGGGCCCTGGCGGGCGGACACGGCTGAAGCGGGGTCTGATTCTTGTCGAGCACGAACACATACGGCTGGGATCGATGGGTGTGGGCCTCACAGCCCTGCTCCCCAACCCCATCGGGGTCGGGGATGACGCCGGGACCACCAGGTG
>DXDP01000434.1 GCA_019115445.1 Candidatus Nocardiopsis merdipullorum | reverse complement strand
GCCGAAGACGTGGGACAGCGGCAGCCACAGGTACTGGACGTCGTCCTCGCTGATCAGTTCCGACCCCTGGGCGCGCAACTCGTCGTCCATGTCCTTCATGGCCCGGGCCTGGTAGAGCCAGTTGGAGTGGTTCAGGCGCACCCCCTTGGGTCTACCGGTGGTTCCCGAGGTGTAGACAAGACCGGCCAGGTGGTCGGGTTGTACGGAGGAGACCAGCTCCTCGAACAATTCCGGTTCGTCCTTGGCCCTGCGGGCCCCGGTCGTCTCCAGGTCGGCCAGAGTCATGATCCAGTCGTCGTCTTCGCGGGCGGTGTCCTCGAGGACCACGACCTTGGACAGGCCGGGCATGTGCGAGCGTTGGGCCAGCAGCTTGTCGACCTGTTCGTCGTTCTCGGCGAAGGCGACCATGCTGCCGGAATCGGAGACGATGTAGGCGCAGTCCGGGGGAGTGCTGGTGGGGTAGATGGTGGTGGTCGCACCCCCAGCGCACAGGATCGCCAGGTCGACGAGGACCCACTCGATGCGTGTGCTCGAGATGATCGCGCACCGGGCCTGGGAGGTCACCCCGAGGAAGTGCAGCCCCAAGGTGATGTCCCGAACCCGGTCGTGGGCCTGGGCCCAGGTCAGGCTCTCCCAGGTCTCGGATCCACCGGAAGGGACGGGGACGGGAAAACGGAAGGCCACCTTGTCTGCGGAGGAGGTGACCCGGGAAACGAACATGTCGGGGAGGGAGATATGGGGGGAAGAGGTGTTGCCCATGTCACAAAACTACCCTGCAGTAGGTACGCGAACAACAGAGCGTACGTGAGGGGAACGCATGCTCCCAGAGGAGTTCGTCCTGCTTCCGCCCGGGCACCTCGCCTCTCGGGTCAGGGTGTACTGATGGGCGCGGTGACGGCCTCGGTGAGACTGATGAGGTCCTGCGGCCTGAGTTCCATCTGCAGTCCTTGCTGTCCCGCCGACACATAGACCGACATCAACGTGGTGACCGACGAGTCGATGACGGTGCGCAGCCGCTTGCGCTGACCCAGAGGGCTGATCCCATCGCGCACGTAGCCGGTGATCTTCTCCGCCCGAGTGGTGTCGGCCATGACCGCCTTCTTGCCACCCACCGCCGCAGCCAGGGCCTTGAGGTCCAGGGTGGTACTGACCGGAAGGACTCCGACGGTGATGACCCCGTCGACCTCGGTGATCAAAGTTTTGAACACGTGGTGGTGAGGGATTCCGAGTGCGTCCGCGGCGTCGGAGCCGTAGGAGTGGCTGTCCGGCGCACACTCGTAGCGGTGCAGGGTGTAGGTGGTCTTGGTGCGTCCCGCGGCCACAGTGGCAGGCGTGGCTTTTCCTCGCATGGGCACTGGATTCCTGTTCTGTCCGGAGAACGGGCCGACACCGCTGGGTACTGGCACTCCCGGGATCGGGTCGTCGGCCCGGACAGCAGAGTAAGGCATGACCAACTCTTCCGTCTCTTACGTACCTTCTTCCCCAAACACCCCACACTTAATTGAACGACACCCCGCGGTCGAGGAAGGGGCCCGCGGGCAGGTTGTACAGGGTCGGAGCAGCCACGATCCGATTCTCCCGGCGGAGGAAACGGGCTGCCAAGGCCAGGCGCGTGGCCGCGTCCTCGGCCACCAGAAGGCGTTGCTTCTCGGCCTGATCCAACACGATCGTGCTCGCGACCGTGTACGACAGGGCGATCGGGTCCTTGGGCAGGTCCCGGGAGATGTCCGGGGCCATACCGATGGAGGCAAGGCGATCGCAGTAGGTTTCGTAGAGCTCACGCACACGCTCGGCGTGTTCGTCGACGTTCGAGCCACGATGCTCGGCAAGGAAGGACACCGATGCGGTCGCATACTCCTCGGGGGAGGAGGCGTCCACCGACCCCAGGTCGGTGATGGTGAACCTCGCCCCGCCCTCGATCAGGAGGTCATAGCGCCCGTCCTCGTAGGAACGTACGTCCCGAAGCAACGCGGTGCACCCCGTCGCACTGACCCTGGGGAGTGTGGTCCCCGGTTCACCGATGGCGGGGATCCCGGTGTCGGTGGCACCTTCTTCGCCCGACCCGGGTTCTGCTGCCACCTCGTGGCCCAATTCGATCCACACCGCACCGAACCGGCGTTGTCTCTGCGGGGAACGTTCGGGTTCGTCCTCGGCCGCAACCGGCTCGGTCAGCTCTTCGACCAGGCTCCGGTATCGGGGTTCGAAGACGTGCAGGGGGACGGACATGCCGGGGAACAGCACGGTGTTCAGCGGAAAGATCGGTAGCACCACGGCCATACCTTCAGTATGCAGCCCCGGGGGCCAACACGGGAAGCAACACGGCGCGGCCCGGGGTGCACATCGGAAGGTGCGAGCCCCGGGCCGGAACCGAGATGCAGGTCGTCGGTCACGAGACGGACGGGCCCGCGGTACCGGGCGCGGACTGGCCGTCGTTGTCCTCACTGGGCATGTCCCGGGCCACGAAGGTCTCCACGTCGAACAGGTTCCCGTTGGGGCGGTCCACCACGTTGAGGAGGGTCGACATCTTGGCGACCTCCTCGACCTGCTCCTGAAGGAACCATTGCAAGAACTGCTCGCCGATGTATTCGTTCTCGTCCCGGGCGACCTCGGCCAGACGCTGGAACTGCGCGGTCACTTCACGCTCCTGTTGCAAGGCCAGTGCAACCAGATCCCGAGGAGTGGAGAAATCGGTCACGATCTCGCCCACATCGGGAAGAGCGAAGTCGACGTCCATGTCCAGGAGATAACGCACGATCATCATCGCGTGGTCGCGTTCTTCCAGGGACTGTTCGTAGAAGAGCCGGGCCAGCTGGGGCAGGTCCTGGTCGTCGAACCAGGCTGCGATCGCCACGTACTGGTGGGAGGCCGTGAACTCGTGGCGTACCTGCTCCACGAGAAGTCGGTAGAACTTGGAAAGCCCGCTGTCACTGCTCACGTTCGAAGTCATGTCTTCATGATAACGCACATAAAAGCCTTGTATGAAGATGAAAAATGGCTTTTACATTACTTAGGTAAGCCTTTCTGAAGTAGAATTAGGTAAGGGAACCCAAACTTAGGTGATACTTATCAGGAGTGGTTTTCGAGGGCCCCTTCCGGGGCGTTCCGGCGCAGAGCGTGCCCCGCCGGTGCCCGACGCGCAAGTGTGGTGTCCATCATCCGGACACCCGATCCCCAGGAATGGGACTCTCCCACTAGACTGGTCCTCGTGATCAGTCGAATCGACCTCCGAGGAACCCAGAGCGA
>DXDP01000433.1 GCA_019115445.1 Candidatus Nocardiopsis merdipullorum | reverse complement strand
GCCTCCGCTGCGTCGGGTGCTCGGTGACCAGGTGGGCCGCGACCTGGTCCTCGGCCTCGGTGAGACCGGCAGGCTACAGATGGTCTTCGGTCTGCTGTTCACCGTCGCTCTGGCCTTGGGGCAGGGCCCGGCCCTTTCTTGACGTGGACGACGAAAAGCTCCCGGAAGCTCTGTTCTGCGGGCCTTGGAGGAGGTCCTCACCTTTGCCCGTGGAAGGTAGGATGCTTCCCTTGCCCTCCTGACCCCCGATTCCCCAGCAGGAAGAGACAACACAGTGTCCAGCAAGAACCCGTCCCCCGACCCACTCGTGACCGTCCCGGACCCGGTGGCCTGGGCCGAACGGTCCAAGCATCAGGCCACTGCCTTCGACCGGATCGGTGACCGCTACGACGAGGCTTTCCCCCACAAGGAGGGGCAGGAGGAACGGATTCGTCGGCTGCTGGACCTGCTGCCACCGGACGCGCACGTGCTCGACCTGGGCTCGGGCACCGGTCTGCCCACGGCGCGTCAGCTCGTCCAGGCCGGCGTCCGGGTGACCGGTCACGAGATCTCCGAACGCATGATCGAGCTCGCCCGGATCAACGTTCCCGAGGCGGAGTTCGTCCGGGCCGACATCCTGGACCTGCAGCCCGTCGAGACCCAGTACGACGCCATCGTGGCGTTCTTCTCCCTGCTGTGCCTGCCACGGGCACGCATCCCCGAAGCGCTCAGCCGAGTGCGTGCCTCCCTGTTGCCGGGTGGTCTGCTGTGTCTGTCCATGGTCGAGGCCGACCTGGACGACGTGCCGATCTCCTTCTTGGGTTCGAAGATCCGGGTGTCGGGGTACCCGCGTGCCGAGCTGCGCACGGTGCTGGAGGAGGCCGGGCTGATCGTGGAGGACGAGCGCGTGGTCACCTATGACCCGCTGGGAGCCCGGCCCGAGGTGCAGATCTTCCTCACGTGCCGCCGAGGCGCCTGAGGGCCCCACACCGGGGGCCTTTCCTACGTCAGATCCAGGAGGGGCTCCAGGCCCAGGGTGAGCGGCTCCGGCAGGGACGCGATCTTGCGGACCCCGAGCAGCACCCCGGGCATGAACGACGTACGGTTCATCGAGTCGTGGCGGAGCTTGAACGTCTCACCGTCGGTGCCGAAGACCACTTCCTGATGGGCGATGAGCCCCTGGATGCGCAGGGCGTGCACACGTACCCCGTCCACATCGGCGCCGCGTGCACCGGCGATCTCGGAGGTGGTGGCGTCGGGCATCGGTTCGACCCCGGCCTCACGGCGGGCCCGGGCGACCAGTTCTGCGGTGTGGTAGGCGGTACCGCTGGGTGCGTCGGCCTTGTTGGGGTGGTGCAGCTCGATGATCTCGGTGGAATCGAAGTAGGGCGCGGCCTTCTCGGCGAAGTGCATCATCAGTACTGCGGCGATGCCGAAGTTCGGTGCCACGAGCACCTTGGCCCCGGGCGTGGTGGACTGCATCTTGCGTACACGTGTCAGCTTGGTCTCGTCGAAACCGCTGGTACCGACGACGGCGTGGATACCGTTGCCGATGAGCCACTCCAGGTTGTCCATGACCGCGTCGGGGTGTGTGAAGTCCACGACACAGTCGGCGCCGCGCACCGCGTCCCGGTCGTCCCCCTGGTCCACACCTGCGACCAGTTCCATGTCGTCGGCGCCCTGAACGGCTTTGACGACCTCTGACCCCATGCGCCCGTCGGCGCCGAAAACTCCTACCTTGAACACCCCTCAACCGTAGCGGAGCTCGGAGGGGGCATGCACGGCGGTGGCCAGGGTGAGCGCGAAGTCGCCGTCCGGGTCGGTCCACCACGGTCCGGGGGCGAAACCTGCGGTTTCGAGCTCGTCGGCCAGTCCCTCACGGCGGAACTTGGCGGAGATCTCGGTGCGTATCTCCTCCCCCGCCGTGAAATCGACCTCCAGGTCGAGGGCACCCACGTGTACGTGTACGTTTTCGCGGGCCCGCAAACGCATCTCGATCCACTCCTCGTCGGTGTTCCAGATCGCAAGATGGTCGAAGGCCATGGTGTCGAAGTCTGCGTCGAGTTCGCGGTTGATGACGGAAAGGACGTTGCGGTTGAAGGCGGCGGTGATGCCTTGGGCGTCGTCGTAGGCGGCGACAAGGCGTACGGGGTCCTTGACCAGGTCCACGCCGAGGAGCAGGCCGTCACCGACGTGTAGGTTCGTGCGGATCTCCCGCAGGAACACGGCTCTTTGTCGGGGGTCCTGGTTACCGATGGTGGAACCCAGTACGGCCATGAGCAGGGGTTGGTCGTTTTCGCCGGTGGGCAGCAGGTCGAGATGTTTTTCGAAGTCACAGACCACGGCGTGCACCTCGACGTCGGGATGGTCCTCGGCCAGTCGGGCCGCGGATTCGGCGAGGAAGTCTCCGCTGACGTCGACGGGAACAAAACGGCTCAGACGGCCGTGACGGCGCATGGCGGCCAGGAGCAGTCGGGTCTTGATCCCGGATCCGGAGCCGAGTTCGACCAGGGTCTTGGCATCGGCCACCTCGGCGATCTCGTCGGCGTGGCGTTCGAGGATGGTGCGTTCGGCGCGGGTCGGATAGTACTCGGGCAACTGGGTGATGTCCTCGAACAGGGCACTGCCGTGTGTGTCGTAGAACCACTTGGGCGGGAGTTGTTTGGGGCGGAAGGTCAGGCCTTCGGTGACGTCTTGACGCAGGGCCTTGTCGAGATCACCGGTGGTCAGCTTGCGATCTATCCGAAACACGCTGTCTCTCCTGTGTCCTTGGAGGATGTACCCGAAGCAGGGGGCTGCGACCGTGGCAGGCACTTCTGTCAGTGGAGGGGGTGGATCTCGGTTCGGCCGTGGGTGGCCACGACGAGTGAGTCGTCGGGTATTCGGTGCCATCCGTGCGCCTGGTCGAAGGGTTCCGAGGCCAGGAAGACCCCTCCTTCCGGGTCACGCAAGGTGAAGAGGGTGTCTCCGGCCGCAGTGCCGACGAGGATCTGTCCGTCACTGGCGAGCAGGTTGTAGCGTCCCTCGGAGAGTTCACGCGCCTGTCGGACGACGGAGACCAGTGCCTCGGGCAGGTCGTGGGTGGCCCGCCACAGGCGTACGGTGTGGGCGAACAGGGGCGCGGAATCGACCGGGGCGCGTGTGTCCAACGCTCCCTCGGGTGGAGGTGCGGCAAAGGCCGCCAGGAGTGCACCGTCGTCCTTGGCCGCGCCGTTGTGGCTGAACAGCAGACGATCGGCGCGGAAGGGTTGGGCGCCGGACTCCTCCGAGCCGAAACCGATGGTTGCGTCGCGTACCGCGGCAACGGCGCATCCGGTGCGGATCACACGGGCCACATCGGCGAAAGAGGCATCGCCCCACATGGGCATGGCGCGCCGGTAGCGCAGGGGTGCGTTCTCCTCGAGGGAGTGGTCGGTCGGGTGGGGATACCAGCCGACCCCGAAGCCGTCTGCGTTGACCGTGCCGTGTTGTTGCATGCGCGGGGCCCAGGACTGGACGTGCAGTGAGTGGGGCGCCGCGTACAACAGCTCGTGCAGCGTGCGCGGCGGCCCCAGGTAGGCAAGGTGTCGGCACATCAGTCGCGGTCCGCATCCCGTGCGCAGCGAAATCCGCTGAAGATCTGTCGGCGGATCGGGTGATCCCAGTTGCGGAACGTGGAGCGGATCGCGGTGGGGTGGGTGGCCCAGGATCCGCCGCGCAGGACCTTGTACCCGTCGTCGAAGAACACCTCCGAGTACTCGCGATAGGGAAAGGCGGTGAACCCCGGGTATCCGTGGAAGGTCGTGGAGGTCCACTCCCACACGTCACCGATGAGCTGCTGCACCCCCAGCGGGGAGGTACCTGCGGGGTGGCTTCCGGCCACGGACGGTCCGAGTTTGCGTTGCCCCAGGTTGGCGTGGTCGAAGGTGGGTTCTTCCGTACCCCATGGGTAGGGGTGGGAGACCCCGGTCCCGGGGTCGAAGCGGGCGGCCTTTTCCCACTCGGCCTCGGACGGCAGGCGTTTGCCGGCCCACCGGGCGTAGGCCTGTGCCTCGTGGAAGCTCACGTGCTGGACGGGCTCTTGCGGTGGAATCATTTCGCGACGGCCGAACCGAAGACGGGACCAGCCCTGTCCCTCTTGGGTCCAGAAGGCGGGGGCGAAGATTTCCCGTTCGGTGCGCCATCTCCACCCCTCGGGGGTCCACCAGCGTTGTGTGTGGTAGCCGCCGTCCTCGACGAACTCCGTGTATGCGGCGTTGGTGACGGGACGGGTGTCGATCCAGTACCCGTCCAGGTACACCTCCTGTGCCGGCTTTTCGTTGTCGAAGGCCCAGGGGTCGTCGTCGGTACCGAGCGTGAACGTGCCCGGAGGGACGTACGCCTCGTCGGTGGCCGGTGGACTCAGCAGTGTGATGGGGTCGACCTCCTCCAGCAGGACAGGGGCTCCCCGGCGCAGCTGGTGGGTTGCGAGCATGGTCTCGTCGTGCATGTGTTCGTGCTGGATGACCATGTGGAACACAAAGCCGTGATCGAGCAGGGAGCGGCCTGTGCCGTCGACGGCCCCGCCCGGTGTGGGAACGGCCGAGCCGAGGTCGACACGGTCGAGTACGTCCAGCACCTCGCGGCGTACCCGCTCGTTGTACTCGTGGGTCTGGGCCGGGTCGAGCAAGGGCAGTCGGATGCGCTCGTTCCGCGGATTCTCGAATGCGTCGTAGAGACCGTCGATGTCGGGGCGCAGTGCCTCGCGTCCTCCCGCGGCACGCAGAAGCCACTGTTCCTCGTAGTTGCCGATGTGGGCCAGGTCCCAGATCAAGGGGGACATCAGTGGTGAGTGTTGGGCCTGGAGTCCGTCGTCGTCCAGGGCGTCGAGTGTGAGCCCGTTGCTGCGGCGGCGGCCGCGTCCGAGTTCTGTGGCGATGCGTTCTTTGACTCGCTCTTGTTCGGGGTTCACCGTGCTCCTCCCCCTGTCGATATGTGGCGGAGTGCGGGCCCTTCGGTCCGCGCCGGACGTGGCGCAGGCACCCGCGGTGTGTCGGCGGGGCTCTTGCCCCGTCGGGTGTACTGGTCTGCGTAGGCGTCGACGAGATCGGCGAGGGCTGCTGCCCCCATCCGTGGTAGCGCCTCGACGGCAGCGTCGAAGCAGGCTCGGGCACAGGTGGCGATCGCGGTGTCGGCCAGGCCGTCACGGGCGGCACGCAACCACAGCTGTCGGGTGGGTGCGGACCCACCGCAGAGTCGTTCGGTGGCCATCTCGGCCACGGCACGGGCGTGTGGTTCGTCGACCGCGGCAGTGGCCAGTGCGACCGGGACCGGCCACCACCGTCGAGGTGGTGCGTCGATCATGCGCAGCTCCCACCAACTACGCGGACGTACCGGTGGAAAGAGTGTGCTGAGGTGGAAGTCCACGTCGGCGAGGGTGATCGGACGAGGGCCGTGGCCGTTGATCCACTCCGAGAGTGTGAAGCCGGGTGCCGCGGTCCAGGTACCTCCCCCTCCGGGGGTTTCGGAGATCGCCATGACGTGTGCGTCCAAGGCGTAGTCGGCCCAGGACTCGGTCGGGTCCCGGCGTCCTGTCGGGTGCAGGACCGGTGCGGTCCGGCCGGAGTCGATGCCTGCCCAGATCGCCCATCGGGTGGATTTCCAGCCGGTGGGGCGGCCGCGCCAGACGGCCGAGTTGGCGAAGGCGGCCACGAGCACCGGGCCGATCCTGTGCAGCAATTCCCAACGCTCGGCCCGATCCGTGGGGTCGGCCCCGATGTCCAGGCACACCTGGATCGAGGCGGTGCTGCACATCATGGTGCGCCCGCTCGTGTGGTTGTTGCGGGTGAAGAACCGCTCCATGGCTGTGTATCTGGGGGTGCGCAGTTGCCGGGCCGGTGCGCGGAGCGGGTCGAGTGCGCTGTCGACGATGACGAGTCCGGCTTCGTCGAGGACCTTGTCGAGGTGGTCCAGGTCGGCGGCGAGTGCTTGGTGCGTTCGCGTCGGTCCGAGAAGTGGGGGTGAGCTGAGTTCGATCTGTCCGCCGGGTTCGAAGGTGACCTTGCTGCCCGCGGGCGGGGGACCGACCTCTTCCAGCAGGGTGGAAAGGTGGTCGATGCCGACCGGTTCTGCAGGGCGTGTGGGGTCGGCGACCAGCCATTCGGCCTCCACCCCGACCTTGCCCGGAGGTCCGGTCTTGAAGCAGATCCCGTTGATGTATTCGTGGATGTCTTCGGTGTTCATGTGCACCATCGGCTGCTCCCATCGGGATGCCGGCGCCAGGTGGCACCTTCAAGATCCTTGCCCGCACCCTCCGCCGCCCGAACGCGAATCGGCCGGGAACCGGACGAGGTGTTGGACGGGCCGGCCTCCATGCAGAGTGATCGGGGCGACACGCCCGGCGACACCGCTGTTGACGGTGGGTCCTGATATCGACGCACCACCAACAAGTGAGGAAGATCACACTTGCGTGTTCTCTCGTAGACGTCCCTCCGGGTCGGCGGCGGCCCAGTGGCAGGCCACCCGACGCTCGGCCCCGCCCGCCAGGATCGCGGGGTCCTCCGTACGGCACCGCTCGGCCACCCCTGCGCGCTCGGCCTCACCCGAGGCCAGGACGGGACAGCGCGGGTGGAAACGACACCCCGAGGGCACTCGTTGGGGGTCCGGTGGTTCTCCCCCCAGGACCACCGATTCCCTCTCGCCCCCGGAATCGGGAAGGACCGACAGCAACGCCCGTGTGTAGGGGTGAGCGGGTGCCGCCAACACCTCCTCCACGGCGCCCAGCTCCACCACACGCCCCAGGTACATCACAGCGACCCGGTCGGCGATGTTCCAGGCCAGGCCCAGGTCGTGTGTGGCGATCAACGCGGAAAGCCCCAGGTCGTCACGCAACTCCAGGAACAGACGCAGGATCTCGCCGCGCACCGACGCATCCAACGAGGCCACGGGCTCGTCGGCGACCAGAATCTCCGGGTTCAGCACCAGCGCCCCGGCGATCACCACGCGTTGACGCTGCCCACCCGAGAGCTCGTGCGGGTAGCGGGTGAAGAACCCCTCCGGAGGGCGCAACCCGGCGCGTGCCAAGGCCTGTCCGACACGCTCGGCCTCGTCGACGGTCGTGCCCTTGTGCACACGCACGCCCTCGGCCACGGACTCATACACCGTCCGTCTCGGATTGAGCGAGCCCATGGGGTCCTGCTGCACCAACTGGACACGGCGCCGGTAGGCCTTCAGGGCACGGGAGCGGTGGCTCAGCGGTTCCCCCTCGAACACGACCCTCCCACTCGTGGGCCGTTCCAGGCCCAGCAGGACACGGGCCAGGGTGGTCTTGCCGCAGCCGGACTCACCGACCAGCGCGACGATCTCCCCCGCGGCCAGGTCCAGATCGACCCCGTCCACAGCACGCGCCGTACCACCACCCCCACCGGACACGATTCCGGAAGAGAAAGACACCCGTACTTTTTCGGCACTCAGAAAAGGGACCCTCGCCCCCGCAACACCGGGGGGCGGTGGGGTCCCACGGGGCTCGATCTCGGCGGCACTCAACGGTTCGTCTCCTTGTCCTTGTCGAAGGGCAGAGCATCGACCCTCATGGGCGGGCATCGTCGATCGCGGACGTGGGTACTGCCGGACCGACGTGCACACAGGCCGCCCACCTCTCGGAAACACCGTTCTCGTCCGGGTCGACCGGCCACAGGGGTGGGTCCACGGTGGCGCACACCTTCTCCGAGACCGGACAACGCGGTCGAAACACACATCCCGACGGTGGATCTGCGGGGTCGGGCGGATCCCCGGCCAGTCCTTGCGGCGCCAACCGCGAGGCGGGGTCACCGATCCGGGGGAAGGCCGCGCTGAGCGCACCCGCGTAGGGGTGAGCAGGCTCGTGCACCACCTGAGCGGCGGGTCCCTCCTCCACGACCCGGCCCGCGTACATGACACCCACGCGATCACAGGTGGCCGCGAGCACGGACAGGTCGTGGCTGATCATGAGCATGCCGATACCCCGTTCGGTGACCAGGGAGCGGAGCAGGTCCAGGATCTGCGCCTGGATCATCACATCCAGCGCGGTGGTGGCCTCGTCGGCGATGATCAGTCTCGGATCACACGCCAACGCCATGGCGATCATGACGCGTTGTCGCTGACCACCGGAGAGTTGGTGGGGGTGATCACGGGCCCGGGAGGGCGGCAGCCCCACCTGGGTGAGGAGTTCGCGCACCCGTGCGGTGGTCCGTGCCCCCTCGGTGATGCCGTGGAGTTCCAG
>DXDP01000432.1 GCA_019115445.1 Candidatus Nocardiopsis merdipullorum | reverse complement strand
GCCGGGTGAACGAACTGCGTCGGACAGCGGTGTGTAGGCGAACCAACCGAAGCTGGCCGCACCACCGGGTGTCAGGAAACCACTCAGGACGATGAGGCCGCCGAAGAGGAACAGGTAGTAGCTGAACAGGTTCAGTCGGGGGAACGCCACGTCGGGCGCTCCGATCTGCAGTGGCATGATCACGTTCGAGAACCCGATGAAGAGCGGGGTCGCAAACAACAGCAGCATGAGTGTGCCGTGCATGCTGAACAGCTGATTGTACTGCTCGTGGGACATGAACTGCATATTCGGCTGGAGCAGTTCCATACGCATCAGGACCGCGAAAATCCCGGCGATCAGGAAGAAGCCGAACGACGTCATCAGGTACAAGTACCCGATGGTTTTGTGATCGGTCGACGTCATCCAATTGACGAGGATCGATCCTTTTTTCTCCGTGCTCTCTTGTGTCTGTGAACTGACATCGACCGATGTCATGATTTGCCCCTCAATGTAGGAGAATGGAGATGCGAGACATGGATGCGCTCTCCAAGTTTCTCGATTGGTTTCCTTGAAGGTCGTGCTCTTCGAAGTACTCCGGGATCACGGTAGACCATTTATCGGAGTGCTCCGAGGTGAGGGGGTGCGTGTTCCCTGATTATGCTTTCCTGTTGGTTTGTCCCTTCATGGATATTTGTGGAGTATGTCCGGGCTTGTTGTGGGGATTTTTGTTATATGTCCTTTTGGGGTTTCCGTGGGCGCACCCAAGGCTCCTGTGCACAGGGGCCATGAAAGGACTGTGAAGCGGTGAGCGACCGTTCCGGGAAAGCGATCACGATGTGCCTGGAAAACGACATGCTCGTCCTGTGAGGCGGAGCAGTAGGGGGCCGGTCCGATGAACCACGAAAAACACCGGCACACTGCGACACGCACGCAGAGGAAGGGTGAATGGCAGGGCGAAGGTGGTGGATCGTGGATACCGGACGGGCACGTGGAAAACACGACCTAACCTGGAGGGGACAGCGAGCCGGACCGAGGAGAGCCGATGACAGGACGGCACGGCGGGGGACGCCGGTACGGAAGCGGAGGCGGCGGCAAGGGACGCAGACCCGAGCCGGAACCGATCCGAGGAGTCCGCGACGAAGCTCGACTGTCGCAGGAACTGCTCAAGATGGACGGCGCCTCCTACGGGCGCTACAAGACCCTCAAGGGCGACTGGGACTTCGGTGACTTCACGCTCACCGTGCAGCGTGTGCAGGCGGACCCGTTCGCCCCGCCGTCGCGGATCCGGGTGTACCGCCCGGACGCGGGTATCCCGGAGAGCGCCTGGAAGGACCCGATTCGACGACGTGCGACCGCCGACCACCTCGGACGTCGCGCCCATGGGTTGCTGCGTCGGTCACTGCTCAAGATCGACACCGGTGGCCAGGAGGTCATCGCTCGCTCCTCGATCCAGGTGATCGAGGGCGGTGGCATGGACCTGCGCATCGGCCTGAACCTGCCCGGGCACGGTCGCCGGATCGACGGCCGCACCGCCGAGCGTGAACTCTGCGGTGTCCTGCCCGACCTGATCGACGATCTGGACTGGGACGAGATCGACCGGGACCAGGCGATCGCCTTCGCCGACAGCGTCGTGGACACGGTGGCGCTCCGGGAGCAGCTGACCGACCGACAACTGGTCGCTTTCGTGGCCGATGGCGCGATCCTGCCCCGCCGCAGTGGGATCAGTGACGAGCCGATGAGCAAGGGCGCCGTTCCCTTCACCTCACCCGAGAGCCTGCGTGTCAGCCTGGAGACCCCGCACAGGGGCACCGTCAGTGGCATGGGTGTTCCCGAAGGCATCACCCTTGTCGTCGGTGGCGGGTTCCACGGCAAGTCGACCTTGCTGCACGCTCTGGAACGCGGTGTGTACGACCACATCCCGGGGGACGGGCGTGAACTCGTGGTCACCAGGGACGATGCGGTCAAGATCCGTGCGGAGGAGGGGCGTGGGATCGAACGCACCGACGTCAGCCCCTTCGTGCGCAACCTGCCCACCGGCGCCGACACCGGTGACTTCCGCTCCGACAACGCTTCCGGATCCACCTCGCAGGCCGCCAACATCTGCGAGGCGGTGGAGGCCGGTTCCCGCGCTTTGTTGGTGGACGAGGACTCCACCGCCACCAATCTGATGATCCGGGACGAACGGATGCAGGAACTCGTCCACGGCGACCGCGAACCCCTGGTGCCCTTCATCGGCCTGGTACGCCCCCTGTATCGCGAACACGGAGTCTCCACGGTGCTCGTCATGGGCGGCAGTGGCGACTACTTCGACGTCGCCGACCAGGTCGTCATGCTCGACGCCTATCGTCCGCACGATGTCACCGAACAAGCCCGGAGCCTGGCCCGGGAGCGCCCCGACGCCGAGTTCGCCCTGCCGCGTGCCCGGGTCGTGGACCCCACGTCGGTGGACGACACCACCGGCAAGGGCCGTGGCCGCATCAAACGTCGTGACATGGACGTGCTCACCTTCGGAGACAACGACATCGACGTACGCGCCGTGGAACAGTTCGTCGACCCCGGGCAGATCATCGGTGCGGGGCTGGCACTGCGGTTGCTCGTCCGCGATCGTCACCTCGACGGTGAGCGCACCCTCCGGGAAGCACTGGACTCCCTGGAAAGGGCCTTGGCCGAGAAAGGGGTGACCCTGATGGGTGACGGCTTCGGTGGGGACTACGCTCTACCGCGACGACACGAGATCGGTGCGGTCCTCAACCGCTTGCGTGCCCTTCGTGTGACCGAGCTACGTTGAGCAGGGGCGTTGCCGAGACTCCCCGAAGCACAGCGGTCGGTATTGTGGAAACGCAGGGTGGAAGTACCCCGAAAGCCCGCACAGGGCACTTTGTGACCCCTTCCGGTGGCGGCTTCGGCAGATCCCGGAAAGGCCGTGTCCCCCGAGGCGTGTGCTCTGCGCCGGCGCGGACGGATGTCATCGACCCTGCGACCCGACCAGTTTTGGAGACGAGAACCCGGTGCGTGATCCAGCAGATCTGTACGAACTCCATCCCGGATTCGAGGATGTCGTCGGCTTGGCGATGCTGGTCTTTCTGGACGGCTTCGTCGACGCCGGTCATACCGGACGCCAGATGGCCACAACTTTGTTCGATCGGTCCACGGCCGAGGAGGTCGCCACCTTCGATGTCGATCGGCTCCTGGATTATCGGTCCCGCCGCCCCACGATGACCTTCGTCGAGAACACCTGGACCGATTACGATGCGCCCAAGTTGGCGCTGTACCGGATGTGGGACGAGGAGAACTCCCCGTTCCTGGTCCTGCACGGGCCCGAGCCGGACTGCGAGTGGAACACCTTCACCGCGGCCGTGGAACAGCTCGTCGAGCGCTTCGGGATCACCCTTTCCGTCAGTGTGTCCGGGATCCCGATGGCGGTGCCGCACACCCGTCCGATCACAGTCACCCCCCACGCCACCCGCTCTGAGCTCGTGGCCGGCCACACACCGTGGATCGGCCGGATCGAGGTGCCCGCGAGCGCGGCCTCGTTGCTGGAGTACCGGTTGGGGCTGAGCGGCCACGACTTCATCGGCTACTCGATCCACGTGCCCAGCTACCTGTCCCAGACGCAGTACCCGCGAGCAGCCCTGGCCGCCGTCGAGTACGTGTCCGGAGCCACCGGGCTGGCACTGTCTGCCGGCGATCTGGAGGAGTCCGCCGAAAGTGCCGACGTCGACATCGCCGAACAAGTGGCGGCCTCGGAGGAGATCCAACGTGTGGTGGCCAACCTGGAGCGCCAGTACGACGACATCATGTTCTCCCGGGAGAGCGAAGGCTCGGCCGACCGGAACGTGCTGCCCCTGACCGACGAGTCGTCCTTGCCCACCGCCGATGAACTCGGCGCCGAACTCGAACGCTTCCTCGCCGAGCGCGAGGGCGACGGAAACGGATGAGCGTGTTCTACCAGATTCTCTTCCGGTCGGCCCTGCGCCATCTGGACGCGGAGAAGGTTCACGGGTTGAGCTTTGCCGCGCTGCGTGGGGTCGCCGCGGTGCCCGGGATGGCCTCCCTCATGGGACGCGCTCTGGGCCCACGTGAGCCGGAACTGACCGTACGCGCGCTGGGCAAGGAGTTTCCCGGCCCGTTGGGCCTGGCAGCGGGTTTCGACAAGAACGCGGAGAGCCCGAGGGGCCTGGCCGCGCTCGGTTTCGGCTTCGTGGAGATCGGTACGGTCACCGCCCATCCACAGTCCGGTAACCCCAAGCCCCGACTTTTCCGCCTGGGGGCGGACCGCGCCATCCTCAACCGGATGGGTTTCAACAACGAGGGGTCGGCCCTGGTGGCCGAGCGCCTGCACCACCATCGCCGTGGTGGGATCGGTCCGCTGTTGGGCGTCAACATCGGCAAGACCAAGGTGACCCCCGAGGCGCACGCGCCGGCCGATTACGCCACCAGTGCGTTCCGCCTGGCCCGGTACACGGATTACCTGGTGATCAACGTCAGTTCTCCGAACACCCCGGGGCTGCGCAACCTCCAAGGCGTGGAGCAGTTGCGTCCCCTGGTGGCAGCGGTCCGGGAGGCTCTTGCCGAGAGTGGTCATGCCGCGTTGCCGCTGTTGGTGAAGATCGCCCCGGATCTGGCCGACGAGGATGTCGACGCGGTCGCCGACCT
>DXDP01000042.1 GCA_019115445.1 Candidatus Nocardiopsis merdipullorum | reverse complement strand
GTCGAGGACACCGAGAACGGCCACCGGCGTTACCTCGACCACGACAAGCCGCCGTGCCCGATCTACTCAGTCGCCCGCTCGCCCCTGAAGGACCCTGAGGACTACCTTGTCGGTCAGTCCGTGGTGTTCTCGACCGAGGCGCTGATCCGGGCGCGCGGCGACATCCTGTACGGGCGCGTCGCGGCCGTCTTGGGCTTCGGCAAGCTCGGTTCCTCCGTGGCCCGGATGCTGCACGCGCGCGGCGTGCAGGTGACTGTCTTCGACATCGACCCCGTCAAGCGCGCCCAGGCCCTCGCGCAAGGCTTCGCGACTTCGGCGACCTTGGGGCGGGCACTCGCCGGCTCGGGGATCGTGGTGTGCGCGACCGGGAATCTCGCGCTCAAGGCCGACGACTTCGCCCGGGTGGCCAACGGCGCCTACATCGCCTCGGTGACTTCCTCCGACGACGAACTCGAACTCGACGCGCTCGACTTCCTCTACACGAGGGAGGATGTCGGCGCTGCGATCACTCGCTACGCTCACACCGGCCACTTCTTCTACGTGCTCAACGATGGTAATGCGGTGAACTTCCTGCACGGTGCGAGCGTGGGTGCCTTCATCTTCCTCGTCCAAGCGGAAATCATCGCCGCTACCGCGCAGCTCATGCACACACCTCACGAAGGTGCGCACTACGAGTTGCCGACCGAAGTCCGCGAACAGATCGCGGCAACCTGGCTCGACTACTTCAATGGGACAGCATGACAGTCACCCAACCCGAGATCCGTTACGTCATGTCGCGCTACCTCGAACGCCACCCCGACGAGGTCGATGACATGGCCCTGCTTTTCCATGCCCTGAATGAGGGGCACGCGGTCGCCTCACGGAAGGAATTCCGCATCGGGCACGTCACCGCAGGTGCGGCGGTCGTCGACCCTGCCGGGCGCGTGCTCATGATTCGACACAAGACGCTCGACGAGTGGCTGCTGCCCGGCGGGCACCTCGAAACCGAGGACACGAGCCTGCTCACGGCGAGCCTGCGCGAGCTCGAAGAAGAGGTCGGCATTCCCTGGCAGCAGGTCGTCTCCCCTCCCGCCCACGACATCACCCCGGCCGACATCGATATCCACAAGATCCCCGCCAACCCGGCCAAGAACGAACCGGAACACCACCACTTCGATTTCCGGTACGCTCACTGGGTCGAGAACCCCGATGTGCGGCTTCAGCTCGACGAAGTCACCGATTTCGAATGGCGCCCCCTGTCGGACCTGCCCTCGAACCTGGCACGCAAGCTCGCCCCGGTTGCGCCGTCCGGTAGCTGACGGACCGACCACTTGAAGCCGGAAACGTTGAAGGTCTCTTCCGCAAAACCTCGTGCGGAGGAGACCTTCGTCCACAACGAACCCGACCACAACGGGCGCTGGTGCGTTCCCAAGCTGGAGTGGCGACACCCAGGTGCCGTTCCTGGTCGAGGACGGCTCGACCACGCTCTGGTACGCGCATCTTCAGCTCGATGCCTTCGATGCGGTGCGCAAGTCGTGGGCACGGAGACGTCCGGGCGTATGAATGACGCACGTTCTTGAGATTTTGAGACACGTGTGACGCACAGGCATGAAGAAGGCCCCGGTCTCAGTAGCTCATATCTACCAAGCCGGAGCCTTTGACCTGAGTATATTTCCCCAGGTCACTCTGTCGGGGTGGCGGGATTCGAACCCACGACCTCTTCGTCCCGAACGAAGCGCGCTACCAAGCTGCGCCACACCCCGTGGCAACGCCACCAAGTCTAGCTGACGTGTGGAGTGGTTTGTGCGTCGTTTCGGTCCCGGACGGGTGGGGGTGGTGGAAGCCACCGGTCAATGGTTCAGGAGGCAGGCACCAGGTCCAGGAGTGAAGCCTCGGGGCGGCAGCAAAAACGTACCGGGGCGTAGGGAGAGGTACCCAGGCCACCGGAGACGTGCAACCAGGCGTCGTCGTAGCGATGCAGACCCCGGGCACGAACCCGGTCGATACCGCAGTTGGTCACGATCGTGCCGTAGAAGGGCAGACGCAATTGCCCACCGTGCGTGTGCCCGGCGAGGAGCAACTGGTAGCCGTCCGAGCTGAAGCGGGAGAGGAGGGCAGGCTCCGGGGAGTGCAGAACGCCCAGACGCACATCGGCAGTTGGGTCCGCGGGGCCCGCCACATCGTCGTAACGGGCGAGTCCGATGTGCGAATCGTGTACACCGGCCAGGGCCACGGTCAGATCATTGGCCTTGAGGTCACCCTTGTGGTTGTTGAGGTCCAGCCAGCCGGCGGAAGTCATGGCCGCCCCCAGGTCACGCCAGGGCAGGTCCGGAACTCGACGCTTGTTGTAGTCGACCTTGCTGGTACGCCACAAGTAGCGGGCCGGGTTCTTCACCTGGGGTGAGAACAGGTCGTTGGAGCCGTACACGAACGCGCCGGGACGGTCCAGAAGAGGGCCGAGAGCGTCGATGAACGGGCCGACGGCGTCCTTGTGGGCCAAGGAGTCGCCGGTGTTGATCACCAGGTCGGGCTCGTGGGTTTCCAACTCCCGGATCCAGTCGATGAGCATCTTGCGGCCCGGTGTCAGGTGCGCATCGGACAGATGCAGAACACGCAGACGTCGACTCCCGGGGGGCAGAAGGGGAAGTTCGTACCTACGAAGACAGAACCAGTTGCGTTCGACGACCGAGGCGTAGAACAACCCGGCCGCCCCGACGGCGCCCGTGATCGCGGTTGCTTTCCCGAGCCGACGCAGGGCTCGTCCGTTGTCACCCATCCCCGTTCCTCTTTCGTTGTCCGGCGCCCGGGGTGGGCGCTGTTTACCGGCCCGGCCGGTCCTGGCCCCCGTAGGATCAGGGCCATGTCCGAACTCGAAGACCGCCTCAAGAATGACCTGACCACCGCCATCAAGGCGCGTGACAAGGTGCGCACCAGTACTTTGCGTATGGTGCTGGCCGCAATCTCCACGGAGAAGGCCGCGGGTTCCACCCATCGGGACCTCACTGACGAAGAGATCATCAAACTGCTGACCCGTGAGGCCAAGAAGCGCCGCGAGGCGGCTCAGGCGTTCGAACAGGGCGGTCGAACGGACCAGGCCGAGTCGGAGCGCGCCGAGAGCGAGATCCTCTCGGAGTACCTGCCCAAGCAGCTTACCGACGACGAACTGGCCGAGTTGGTCACCGCTGCCATCGGTGAGACCGGTGCATCGGGCCCCAAGGCGATGGGGCAGGTCATGAAGGTCGTCAACCCCCGTGTCGCGGGGCGTGCGGAAGGTTCTCGGGTTGCCGCCGAGGTCAAGAAGCAGCTGAACACGTAATCCATCGAGAACGTGCGGCGTGCCCTCGAGCTCCCTCGAGGGCACGCCCGTGTTCTTTTCTCTGCGAACCCCTCACGCGGCGGTCGTGCTTCCTCAGCCGTTGCTCAGGAACACATTGACGGTGGCACCGTCGGGAAGTCGACTTCCGGGGTCGGGGTTGACCGCGGCGACATTGCCTTCGGGCTGCTCGGAACGGACCCCGGAACCGGAGATCTTCACCGAGTACCCGGCGTCCTCCAACGTGGTGATCGCGTCGGCCTCGCTCTGTCCGATCACGTTCGGCACGCTCTGGTCGTCGCTGGTCGGGCCTGCGTCATCGTCCGGGCTCGGAGAACTCGGCGAGGACGTGGACCCGAAACGGGACGGGGCCGAGGGCAGACTCTCCTGCTCCAAACCTGCGTGGGCGTCCCGGAAGGTTTCCTGCCAGATCGGTCCGGGGATCGTGCCGCCGTAGACCTGACCGTAGCTGCGGCCGCCGAGCGTGACGTTGCGCAGTGGGTATTGCTGCGGTCCACGCGGGTCACCGACGAACACGGCACCGGCCATCTGAGGGGTGTATCCGGCGAACCAGGCGGCGGCGGTGCCGTCGGTACTGCCGGTCTTGCCCGCGGCCGGACGGCCGATGCCCAAACCGTTGGCGGTGCCGCCCTTGAAGGGTTGTGTCAGCAGGTAGGTGACACCGTCGGCCACGTCCTCGTCGATGACGCGCTCACACTCGGGTTCGATGTCGATGGTCGTGCCGGACTGGCGGTCGTCGATGCTGCGGATGGCCTGTGGTTCGCAGTGGACACCGCCGGAGGCGAACGTGGCGTAGGCGCCTGCCACCGCGATCGGTGAGACCTCTTCGCTGCCCAACGTGAAGCTGCTGTTGGCGAGCGAGTTCTCGTTCTCGGTGAACTTGGTGCCGTCGGCCCTGGTGAGGCCGAGTGTTTCAGCCATTTCCATGGTTTCGCAGAGCCCGGCACGGGCCTGGAGTTGCGCGAAGAAGGTGTTGGAGGAGTTCTTGGTCCCCGACACCATGTTGTGGGTGCCCGAGTCGCTCTCCCCGGCGTTGCTGAGCGTCCACGGTTCCAGGAGTCCACCGTTGCAGGAACGTTGGCCGCTCACAGTGGTGGAGGCGGGGGAGCTGAAAGATGTGCTGAACGGCAGGCCTTGGTCCAGCGCGGCGGCGAGGGTGATCGCCTTGAACGTCGACCCGGCCTGGAATCCGGTGCTGCCTCCCCGGTCGGATCCGGTCGTGAAGTTGATGGAGGTTTCGCCGAGGTTGCTCTCGTCGGGGCCGTAGTTACGGCTCTGGGCCATGCCGAGGACGCTGCCGGTGCCGGGTTCGAGGATGACTTCGGCGGCCACCTTGCGGGACTTGTTCTCTCGTGGGACCCACTTGTCGACGGCGTCCTGCGCGGCTTCCTGTGTCTGTGGGACCAGTGTTGTGTGGATCTCCAGTCCCGCGGTGCGCAACCATCGGGCGCGTTCGGTCTCGTTGGGGCCGAACCGCTCGTCCTGCTCGATCTCCTGGACGACGTAGTCGCAGAAGAAGGGCTCGTCACTGGGGACACATCCGTTGGGTGGGGTGTCCAATTCCAGTTCGAGGTCGATCTCCTTGGCCTCTTCGGCCTCTTCCTGGGTGATGGAGCCGACCGAGGCCATGCGGTCGAGGACCACATCGCGCCGTTCCTGGCTCTGTTCGGGGAAGAAGCGCGGGTTGTACAGGTAGGGGTAGCGGACGAGACCGGCGATGGTGGCTGCCTGGTGCAGTTCCAGTTCGGCGGCGGGGACCTTGAAGAAGTGTTGGGCGGCGGACTCCACGCCGTAGGCACCGTCGCTGAAGTAGGCGATGTTGAGGTAGCCCTCGAGGATCTCGTCCTTGCTCATCTTCTGTTCCAGGGCGACGGCGTACCGCAACTCCCGGATCTTTCTGGAGACGGTTTCCTCACGGGCGTGCTCGAGTTCCTCCTGGGAGGTGGCCGCCTCGATCTGGACGTTCTTGACGTAGTGCTGGGTGATGGAGGAAGCACCTTCGGTGTTGCCGCCCATGGTGCGGATCGCGGCACGCAAGGTCCCGGACACGTCGAGTCCACCGTGTTCGTAGAAGCGGGCGTCCTCGGTGGCCAGGATCGCGTCGATCATCTCGTCGGAGACGTTTTCCAGTTCCACGAGTTCACGGTTTTGATCGAAGATTTCGGCGATGACGCCGCCCTCGGCGTCGTAGATGGTGGAGCGCTGTGGGGGAGGTGGCGTCTCCAGATTGCTGGGCATGTCGAGGAAGCCGCCGGCGATGTTGCGTGCGGTGATGCCCAGGCCGCCGACTGCCGGGAGGGCCAGTGCGGCGACGAGGAGCCCGGCTATGGCACTGACGACTACCAGTTGGCTGATTCTCTGAAGCAATGTCCCCTGACCCACCCCATCAAGACTAAGTGACCGTACATGCGTGAAATGGTGCGTTCCGCCACAAGAGGCACGTAAACCCACCGGATCTCCACGTAGTCGTGCGGCCTGTGCCCCCACACCATCTTTTCATGGTTATGGCAGACCAACACCGGTCCGGTTCTGCTGTCAACGGTTCTTCGACCCCTGTACGGCAAGCCCGAGTCCCTGCGCAATGGCAGGTCGGGGCCATGTCCGGTGAGATGAGAAGCAGGGCGAACGAGTTCTGTTTGCGGAGCACCCAGATTCGTATGCTCTTGGCGACAGAGGGTGATCGTGACGCCACCACGCCATTCACATCGACCCCACACGGCGGGAGGAAGCCTCACCCTTCACTCAACCAGAACGCACCCACACCTTGATGCCAAAACACGGCCCAATATGGGATTCATGGTCATATATGGAAAATACCGGTGGGTGACATCGAGGACGTGAACCGAAGCCGGTCACGACCGACCGTGGCCCCCGGCCCCCGCCAGAGCCACACCGATACCTCGAAGCCCGGCCAGATCGTGCACGTCCTCGGGGAGCGCGGGCACCTCGGTGATCCGCAGGTTTGCGTGCACAGCCAGCAACCGGTTCCGCAGCAACAACTCCCGGTTGCGGGTCTCCACCCGTTCGGCATGCAGACGCAGTGCGGCCGCAGCCAACGGATACTCCCCCGAGGCTTCCAACTTTTTCGCGGCATCGGTGGCCTCCTTCGAGGACAACCGCTCCGTGGGACCTTCCGGTAGCAGATGGGCACGGTTGAGCACCAAACCCGCCAACGGCATCGACTCCGAGGACAACCGCTGCATGACGTAGGACGCCTCACGCAGGGCATCGGCCTCAGGGGTGGCCACCACCACGAACGCGGTCCCGGGCACCTGCAACAACCGGTAGGTACGCTCCGCACGTTCTTGGAAACCACCGAAGACCGTGTCGAAGGCCGAAACGAAGGACCGCAGATCGGCCAGGAACTGGGTGCCGACGACCTTGCCGATGACCGACGTCACCAGGTTGAAACCCGCGCCCAACAACCGGAACGTCCCGGTGCTCGCCGGTGCGTTCAAAAACGTGATGAGTTTGCCGTCCAGGAACCGCCCGAGCCGCTTGGGTGCATCGAGGAAGTCCAACGCGGAACGGCTGGGCGGGGTGTCGACCACGATCAGGTCCCACTCGCCGGACTGGCGCAGTTGCCCCAGCTTCTCCATGGCCATGTACTCCTGAGTACCGGAGAAACTCGTCGACAGCGTCTTGTAGAAGGGGTTCGACAGGATCTGCCGTGCCCGTTCGGGGTCGGCGTGCTCCTCCACGACCTCGTCGAAGGTCCGCTTCATGTCGAGCATCATCGCGTGCAGTTCCCCGGGAACGTCCCCGGGTAGTTCGATCCGGCGCGGACTGTTGTCGAGCGATGCCAGACCCAGTGATTGCGCCAACCGCCGGGCCGGGTCGACCGTGATGACCACGACCCGGCGCCCACGTTCGGCAGCACGCAGGCCAAGGGCGGCCGCGGTCGTGGTCTTGCCGACACCACCCGCGCCGCAACACACCACGACCCGTGTCCCGGGGTCCTCCAGGATCGTGTCGATGTCCAACGGTGTCACCGCCGCCGTGGGGACGGTCGCGGTCCCTGTGGGGGTCATCGGTGCACCCCCTGGTCGATCAGGGCCCGGGCGAGGGTGTCGAGAGAGGAAGCCGTGACACCGTTCCGCAGCAAGGGAAGTTTCAGCGTCGGCCGTTCCAAACCCAGGAGCTCTTCACGCACGTGCCGTTCCAGGCTCACACGTAGTGCGTGGGCCCGGAGCTCATCACCGAGTGGCGCAGTGATCTCCCGGGCACTTTCCAGACCGACCGCCTCAAGACCCGCGGCGAGCTCGGCCCTGTCCCACGAGCCCGTGGCCACGGCCTCCAGTTCTTCCTCGCCCAGGAACGAGGGGCGGACCATGTTCATCATGAGGGTGCCCACCTCCAGACCGAGTTCGGTGACCTCCGCGATGCCGTCCCGGGTCTCCTGGGCAGGCATTTCCTCCAACAGAGTCACGAAGTGCACTCTGGTCCACTCGGAACGGATGACCTCCATGACCTTGTCCGCGTGGGCCCGGATCGGGCCGACCCGGGCCGGCCCGACCACCTCCGAATTGACGTTGAGGAAACGGGCGATCCGACCGGTGGGTGGTGCATCCATCACCACCGCGTCGTAATGGAACGGGCCGGTGGAAAGATCGGCGGAGGAACGCTTGCGTGCACCCTGCTGACGGCGTACGGTCTCGGTCGCCTTGCCGGTGAGCAACACGTCCCGAACACCCGGGGCGATCGTCGTCGCAAAGTCCACGACGCCGAGCTTGGTCAACGCTCTGCCCGCGCGTCGAATGCCGTAGAACATCTCCAGGTACTCCAGAAGAGCGGATTCGGCATCGGCGGCGAGCACGTTGACCCGGCCCCCACCGGGGGCGGAGAGCATCTCGCGTTCTTCGTACGGTAGGGGTGAGCGTCCCAGCAGAGCGGCCACGCCTTGGCGCCCCTCCACCTCGACGAGCAGGATTCGGCCACCTCCCGAGGCCAGTGCCACGGCCAGAGCCGTGGCCGCAGTGGTCTTTCCGGTGCCGCCCTTACCGGTGACGATGTGCAGCCGTGCGCCGTTACACCCGTCCCAGGGGTTGTGTGGTCGGTCCTCACACTCACTCACGTCACGGAGTCTATGCGGCGTGCCCGCGGCGCCGAGATGGCCGGAGGTTGCGTTGTACCCATCGGCAGGAAGATGTTCGGATGAGTAGGGTGAGCGGCATCCGAGCGCGGTTCCGGAAAAGCCGCAGGAAAACTTTCGACAGGGGGTAGCACCTATGAGTAAGTGGGAGTACCAGACCGTGGCGCTGCTGTCGCATGCCACCAAGCAGATTCTGGACAACTGGGGTCAGGACGGTTGGGAACTCGTCTCCGTCGTCCCGGCTCCGCTTCCCGAAGGCACCGACCCCCGTAACCAGCAGTACGTCGCCTACATGAAGCGGGAGCTTTGATGACCTCACCCGAGGAGCGACTCGTCGAGCTGGGGCTGACCCTTCCAGAGGTGACTGCCCCACTCGCCGCTTACGTCCCGACCGTGCGCACAGGTGACCACGTGTACACGTCGGGGCAGCTGCCGTTCTCCGAGGGCGGTCTACCTGCCACCGGGAAGGTGGGGGCGGACGTCACCCCGGAAAAGGCCAAGGAACTGGCTGCTCTTTGCGCACTCAACGGGATCGCCGCCGTACGCGCCGAGGTCGAAGACCTTTCCCGGGTCGTCCGGGTGGTCAAACTCGTGGGTTATGTGGCGAGCGCACCCGACTTCACCGGCCAACCCGGGGTGATCAACGGGGCCAGCGAACTGATCGGAGATGTCTTCGGTGACGCGGGGTTGCACGCGCGCAGCGCTGTCGGTATGGCAGCCCTGCCACTGGACTCCCCGGTGGAGGTTGAGATGATCGTCGAGGTCCGCTGAGCCACCCCTTTGCTGTTTCGGGTGGT
>DXDP01000431.1 GCA_019115445.1 Candidatus Nocardiopsis merdipullorum | reverse complement strand
GACGGCATGATCGGTTTCGAGGGTGGCGGCCGACGCACCACCACTCGCCTGCTCGACGGAGAGTTCCCCAAGTACCGGGCTCTTCTTCCGGACAGCTTCAACTCGGTCGCGGAGGTCAACCGGGCGGAGTTCGTCGAAGCGGTCAAGCGTGTCTCTCTCGTCGCCGAGCGCAACACACCGCTGCGGTTGGCCTTCTCACAGAATTCGCTGGTCCTGGAAGCCGGCACCGGCGAGGATGCACAGGCTGTGGAAACCCTGGAGGCGGACCTGGACGGTGACGACATCCAGATCGCCTTCAACTCCGGGTTCTTGCTGGACGGCCTCGGCGCCATCGGCGGGGACATCGCTCGTCTCAACTTCACCACCTCGACCAAGCCGGCGATCCTCACCGGCAAACCGACCGAGGAAAGCACCACCCCCGAGTACCGTTACCTGATCATGCCGGTGCGCCTGTCCGGGTGAATCCGAAGTACCGGTCCGATCGACGTGTCGTCACGGATCGGTGGCGGTCCTGCCGGGCCCGACGACGGAGACATGTCCACAGCTGGGGATGAGACGGGAGAGCCATGCAACTCGGAATGATCGGTCTTGGCAAGATGGGCGGCAACATGGCCGCACGTTTGCGTGAGAAGGGGCACGAGGTCGTCGGTTACGACGTGACCTCCGACCAAAGCGATGTCGACGGGCTCGACGCGCTCGTGGAACGCCTGGAAGCACCTCGCACGGTGTGGGTGATGGTTCCTGCCGGAGAACAGACCAGCACGACCGTCGACGAGCTGTACGACCTTCTTGACGAAGGGGACCTGGTCATCGAGGGGGGCAATACCCACTACGTCGACGACCGTGAACGTGCCGACAAGCTCGCCGGTAGGGGCATCGGCTACCTCGACGTCGGGGTCAGCGGTGGGGTGTGGGGGCGCCAGAACGGTTACGGCATCATGGTCGGCGGCGCCGCGGACCAGGTCGAGCGCGCCCGACCTGTCTTCGAGAGCCTCACCCCCGACGAAGGGGGTGGTTTCGTGCATGCCGGGGCCGTGGGTGCCGGACACTTCGTCAAAATGGTCCACAACGGCATCGAGTACGGCATGATGCAGTCCTTCGCCGAGGGCTACGAAATCATGACCGCCTCCGGGATCGTCGAGGACGTCCCCGGCACCTTCGAGAGTTGGCGTGAGGGCACGGTGGTGCGTTCCTGGCTCCTGGACCTGCTCTCCCGAGCATTGGAGGAGGACCCGGAGTTGGCGGAGCTGCGCGGGTACGCCCAGGATTCCGGTGAAGGTCGCTGGACCGTCCAGGCCGCCGTCGACCACGCGGTCCCGGCCCCGGCGATCACCGCTTCGCTCTACGCCCGATTCGCCTCTCGACAGGACGACAGCCCCGCGATGAAGGTCGTGGCCGCACTGCGCAAGCAGTTCGGCGGCCACAGCGTCACCAGGTCCGCCCCGGACCCTGGGGACTCCGCCGCAGGCTGACCAACGGCCGTCGGCTCCGCCGGCTCTCGAGGGGACACGTGCCCCGTGTCCCGGTGTCCCCCTTTTTCGAGAATCATCTCTTCTTGCACATCGTTCCTGTCAGGAGGAAGGCCGGATGTACGTTTCCCACTTGCAACTGGCCGACTTCCGGTCCTACTCGGAAACTCTCGTGGAGCTCGCCCCCGGGGTGAGTGTGTTCCTCGGCGCCAATGGGCAGGGCAAGACCAACCTGATCGAGGCGATCGGTTACGTCGCCACCTTGGGCAGCCACCGTGTCTCCTCCGACACCCCCCTGATCCGTCACGGTGCCCCTCGTGCGATCGTGCGCGCCAAGGTGGTGCGTGATGAGCGTTCCATGGTGGTGGAGATCGAGCTCAACCCGGGCCGGGCCAATCGGGCAAGGATCAACCGGTCGCCCGCGGGACGTCCCCGCGAGGTCCTGGGAATCCTACGAACTGTGCTCTTCGCCCCCGAGGATCTGTCACTGATCAAGGGTGACCCGGGAGAACGCAGGCGTTTCCTGGACGAATTGTTGACCTCCCGTGCTCCCCGGATGGCGGGTGTACGTCAGGACTACGACCGGGTCCTCAAACAGCGCAACGCCTTGTTGAAGTCGGCGTCGGGACAGATGTTCCGAAGGCGTGGCAACCCACCGGATCTGAGCACCCTCGAGGTGTGGGACTCCCACCTGGTCGAGACCGGCGCGGAGCTGTTGGCCGCCCGTCTGGAGCTGGTGGAGGCACTACGTCCCCGTGTCCGCCAGGCCTACGCCGGACTGACCGACTTCGGGGGGCCCGCGGAACTTGACTACCACAGTTCGACAATCCCGGACACGGGCGAGTTCACGTCGGACCGTCCACAGCTTGTGGGCATCCTGCGTTCGGCCATGACCGAGGCCCGTGAGCGCGAACTGCAGCGCGGGGTCAGCCTCGTGGGACCACACCGCGACGAACTCCGTCTGAGGCTGGGCGAGCTTCCGGCGAGGGGGTACGCGAGCCAGGGGGAAGCCTGGTCGTTCGCGTTGTCGCTCAAACTCGCCGCGTTCGAGTTGCTTCGTGCCGATGGCGACGATCCCGTGCTGATATTGGACGACGTGTTCTCGGAGCTGGACACGGAACGGCGTGGCCGTTTGGCGGAGCGGGTGCGTGGCGCCGAGCAGGTCCTGGTGACGGCCGCGGTTCCGGCCGATGTTCCCGAGGAACTGGATGGTGCTCGCTTCGAGGTCCATGAGGGGGGTGTGGAAGGTCTCTGAGAACGATCCCCGGCCCGTGGACCCCCGGTACCTGAGCGGCACCGTCGGCTCATCGGCGGCGGGCCACCGTCCACAGCCCGTGGAAAGAACGCACCTTCCCTCCGACCCCACGGAAACAGGTCGGACCTCGGGTGCCGAGCTGGCACGGCAGGCCTTGGCTCGGGCCAGGGCCGAGGCAAAAGCCCGTGGGGCCTCTCCCCGAGGCGTTCAACGCTCCCGACGTAGTGGCCGGTTGCGGCCACGGAACGAGCCTCAACTCTTCGGAGATGCCGTGCGTACGTGGCTGATCGAGCACGGCTGGCAGGAACAGGTGGCGATCGGTGGGGTGTTCGGCCGTTGGGCCGACATCGTGGGCGAATTCAACGCGCAAAGACTCCGGCCGAAAAGCTATTCGGACGGGGAACTCGTGGTTGTGGCCGATTCACCGACGATGGCGGCTCAAGCACGCTCCATGGTGCGCGACCTCATCCGCCGGCTGAACGAGGAGCTCGGTGACGGGACGGTCGTCACGATCAAGATCGAGGGACCGGGTTTTCGTCGCCATCGAGGGCACTGAACCGCTCTCGGAGTTGCGCAAGGGCCCTTCCGCGTGTAGGGGTTCGGCTCCCCGCCTGAGCGTTCGTTGTGATGCGGCACAGAGCCGCCGATGCCACTTTGTCGCTCTGTGCGAGGTATCATGGAGGTGGTTCTTCAGACGCCTGTAGCCGGTGCCACGTCCCTAGTAAAAGGTGGGCGGGCGGACCGTGCGGCGAACGGTGATCCCCCAGGTGTCGCGTTACGCCGACTCCTTGGACCGCCGTGCCGCGGGCCATCCGTCGTCCGCCCGGACCGGTCGGTAGGTGTCCCCAGCAGGAGGGTGTTCCCACTTGGCCTACGACGCTCAATCAATCACGGTCCTCGAGGGGCTTGAAGCAGTACGCAAGCGCCCAGGGATGTACATCGGTTCCACCGGAGAGCGGGGCCTGCACCACCTGGTCACTGAGGTGGTCGACAACTCGGTCGACGAGGCGATGGCAGGCTACGCCGACGCCATCGAAGTGACCCTGTTGGCCGATGGCGGCGTACGGGTGGCCGACAACGGCCGAGGCATCCCGATCGACATCCACCCCGTGGAGAAGCGACCCGCAGTGGAGCTGGTCCTGACCACGCTGCACGCCGGTGGCAAGTTCGACGACAAGTCGTACGCCGTCTCGGGTGGTCTGCACGGTGTCGGTGTCTCCGTCGTCAACGCGTTGTCCAAAAACCTGGACGTGGAGATTCGCCGCAACGGACACGTGTGGCGCCAACACTACGAAACGACCGCGCCGACCAGCGACCTCGTCAAGGGTGAGTCGACCGAGGAGACCGGAACCCAGATCACCTTCTGGCCCGATCCCCGTATTTTCGAGACCACCACGTTCTCCTACGAGACGCTGACCCGCCGGATGCAGGAGATGGCCTTCCTCAACAAGGGGTTGTCCATCACCGTCCGCGACGAGCGTCCCGAACACACCGACGGTGGTCCGGCCGTCAACACCTACCACTACGAGCGGGGCCTGTCCGACTACGTCGAATACATCAATGCCAAGAAGGACCCGGCGCATGCGTCGATCATCTCCTTCGAGGAAGAGGGCGACGGCATAGCGGTCGAGGTCGCCATGCAGTGGAACCAGTCGTACACCTCCTCGGTGCACACCTTCGCCAACACCATCAACACGGCAGAGGGTGGAACCCACGAGGAAGGGTTCCGTTCGGCACTCACCACGCTCGTCAACCGGTACGCCCGGGACCAAAGGCTGCTCCGGGAAAGGGACGAGAACCTCACCGGTGACGACATTCGTGAAGGTCTCACCGCGATCGTCTCGGTCAAGCTCGCCGAACCGCAGTACGAGGGACAGACCAAGACCAAGCTCGGCAACACAGAAGCCAAGTCCTACGTTCAGAAGGTCACCAACGAGCACCTACGTGACTGGTTGGAACGCAACCCCGGCGAGGCCAAGGACATCGTCTCCAAGGCGAGCCAGGCCGCCCGAGCCCGCGTGGCCGCCCGGCAGGCACGTGACCTGACCCGCCGCAAGACCCTCCTGGAAAGCACCTCTCTGCCCGGAAAGCTGTCCGACTGTCAGACGACGAACCCGGAGGAGAGCGAGCTCTACATCGTCGAGGGTGACTCGGCGGGCGGCTCCGCCAAGGGTGGACGCGATCCCCATCACCAGGCGATCCTGCCGATCCGAGGCAAGATCTTGAACGTGGAGAAGGCCCGCATCGACCGGATCCTCAAGAACGCCGAGGTCCAGGCCATCATCACCGCCCTGGGCACCGGTATCCACGAGGACTTCGACGCCGAGAAACTGCGGTACCACAAGATCGTCCTCATGGCCGATGCCGACGTCGACGGCCAGCACATCCGCACACTGCTTCTGACCTTGCTGTTCCGCTTCATGAAACCGCTGGTCGAGGGCGGACACGTATACCTGGCCCAGCCGCCGCTCTACAAGATCAAGTGGGACGCGCGTGGAACCGACGCCGACTACGCCTTCTCCGACGCCGAACGCGACCGCATCGTCGAGGACGGCATCGCGCAGGGCAAGAGGGACCCGCGCCCGCGTGACCTGGTCCAACGATTCAAGGGGCTGGGTGAGATGAACGCGAATGAACTGTGGGAGACCACCATGGACCCGGTGAGCCGGGTGCTGCTCCAGGTCACCCTGGACGACGCCGCCCAGGCGGACGAGATGTTCAGCGTGCTCATGGGGGAGGACGTCGAATCCCGTCGTTCCTTCATCCAGCGCAACGCCAAGGACGTCCGTTTCCTGGACATCTAGGGAGTGTTTTTCAGAAGGCTTTCGGCCGGTTCGGCGCTTGCGCCGACCGATGCGAGCGGCCGTCCAGGCAATCTCTCGCAAGACGATGTGCGAAGTTCAGCCTGGTGGTCGCGAGCCCGAAATGATGCAAAAAACACGACCTAGTGACTCCCGCCCGACGAAGCTTCGAAGAAGGGATCGACATCCGTGACGGATGCGAATAACCCGGACGTCATCGAGGAAGACCACGACCGGACC
>DXDP01000430.1 GCA_019115445.1 Candidatus Nocardiopsis merdipullorum | reverse complement strand
CATGACGCCGACATCGTGCTCGTGGACCCGAACTCCCACTGGACGGTGCGTTCGGAGGTCTCGGAGTCCGCGCAGGAATACACCCCCTTCGAAGGGTTCGATATGGAGGCCTCGGTGCGACACACCCTGCTGCGCGGTCGCCCCATCCTTCGCGACGGTTCCGTCGTGGGAGAGCCCTCGGGGCGCTACTTGGCCCGTCCTCGGACCGGGAAGACCCAGTGATCGGCGCCGTTGACTCGGAAGGGCCTTTCCGGATCGGCCTGATCACACCGAGCGCCAACCCTTCCTTCGAGAACGAGGTCATCGGCCTCCTTCCCCGCGGCATGGCCGCACACACCGTACGGCTGCCCGAGCACACAGGACTGGGTCTGCGCGACCGGTTGGAGGCCTACGTCGACGATCTGCCCGCCACCGTGCGTGGTTTTGGTGATCTGCCTCTGCGCAGAGTGTTCGTCGGCTGCACCGGTTCCTCCTACGGTCTGGGCCCGGACGGTGACGCCCGCTGGTCGTCCGAAGCCACCGTGGCCACCGGCACACCCGTGACCACAGCAGCCGGCGCGGTGGAGTCTTTGTTGCACTCCCTGGCCCGCACCCGGCTACTGCTGGTTTCGCCCTATCCGGAATGGCTCACCGCCATGTGTGCGGACCATTGGAAGGGGCGTGGCTTCTCCGTCACGAAGGTGGATCAGCTGCCGGGGAACGTCTCGGTGTACGAACGTTCCAGATCCGACGTCCACCAGGCCGTGTCTCGCGTGGTCGAACAGCACACCGAAGACGACGGACGCACCGCCGTCATGGTCACCGGGACCGGGGTGGACTCTCTGTCCGCCCTGGACGCCGCTGTCTGGCGGACGGGGTTGCCGGTGCTGTCATCCAACACCGCGGTGGCATGGGCGGCAGCCACCCTGGCAGGTATGGGCCGGGCGCTCACACAGTCCTCCAGCTCGACACTACGCCGCCTGCATGCCCTCACGAAGGAAGGTCGACCATGAGCCCGGTACACGACGTCGCCGTCATCGGCGCAGGCCCCGTCGGCCTGGCGGCCACCCTGGCTCTGGCCCACCGGGGTGTGCGGGTCGTCCTGTTGGAGGAGGGTGACGGGAGCGTACGCACAGAGTGGCGAGGCTCCACCCTCCATCCGCCCACCTTGGAGATCCTTTCCGAACTCGGGCTGGCTCAGCCGGTGGTGGAGGAAGGGGTCCGTGTGGAAAGCGTCCAATACCGGGACCTGGAACTTCCCGGAGTTGCCGAGTTCCACGTCACGGCCTTGGGAAAAGCCACCCCGTTTCCTTTCCGTCTGCAGTTCGAACAGTACAAGTTGGTGCGCCTCCTCCAGGAAGCGATCGCCGCACGGCCATCAGCCGACATCCGGTTCCGGCATCGGGTGGAGAGCGTGCGTCAGGAACACGATCACGTCGACCTGACCATGAACACGCCCCAAGGGAAGGAAACGGTGCGAGCACGATGGGCGATCGCGGCCGATGGCAGCCACAGTCGAACACGTCACCACCTGGGCATCGGTTTCAGCGGAACCAGCCACACGGCCCCGAGCCTGGTCATGGCCACCCCGGTGGATCTGGCCGAACACATTCCCGACCTCGCGCCCGTGAGTTACTGAAGCGGACCCCACGGTCGGGTGTCGATGATTCGCACCCCTGATGTGTGGCGGATCGCAATGACGGTCGAACCAGATACCGAGGAACCGGAAACGACCATCACCAACAGCACCCAGGATCCAAGAGTGTCACGGGTGCTGAGTCCTCTTCTGGGTGACCGGCAACTTCCACTCCTACAACATCAGATCTACCGCAGCCACCAGCGCGTGGCCGACCGCTTCCAACAGGGACGAGTGTTCCTCACCGGCGACGCCGCCCACATCACTGCCACCACCGGAGGCATGGGCCTCAACTCGGGGGTGCACGACATCTGGTACCTGGTCCGGTCCTTGACACCACGCCTGGAGGCCCCTCCCGAGCAACCGGAGATCACCGCCTACGAGGAAGTACGTCGTGACGTCGCACTTCGCGTGGTACAGCCTGCCACCGACACCAACCGCAGACAAAGCGACCTGGACACACCCGAGGCACGCCTTCACAGGCTCGAGCAGCTTATGGCCCGGGCCGGTGACTCGCGGATCCACCATTCCTCCGTCGAGCGGATGAGCATGCTCGATGCCGTCCCCGAACCGGTCGCCTGACCGGACCACACCTACCTGGGGGTCACGTTGTCCCTGGTCCACTCACCCATCACCGGCTCCGTCCTCGCGGAGGTCCCCAAGACCACGCCCGCGGGGGTGGACGAGGCCCTGGGCGCCGCTGTGTCTGCGTTCCCTTCGTGGCGAGCGACCGCGCCCACCGAGCGGGGCAGGTTGCTTCATGAAGTCGCCCGGCACATGCGCGCACACGCTGAGGAGGTCGCTGATCTGGAGAGTCGGATGACCGGCAAACGAATCGCCGACACCCGACGTGAGGCCGAGCGTGCCGCAGCCTGCTTCGAGTACTACGCCGGTTACGCCGACAAGGTGACCGGCACGGTCGTCCCTGTTCCGAGGGAGCACAGGGTCCACACCGAGCGGGAGCCCCATGGCGTCGTGGTGGGGATCATTCCCTGGAACGTCCCCTACTTCTTCGCCGCCAAGAAGATCGCGCCTGCCCTGGCGTTCGGTAACACCGTCGTGCTCAAACCGGCGGCCGAGACCCCGTTGACCGCACAGCTCCTCATCCGCTTTCTCACCGAGGCGGGTGTTCCCGAAGGGGTCGCCCAAGTCGTCACCGGAGGGGCGGAGACAGGACGACTTCTGGTCGCCGACCCGCGCACGGATCTGGTTGTCTTCACCGGTTCCGACCAGGCCGGAGCCCATGTCGGCATGGCCGCTGCCGCGCACTTCGTGCCCTCGGTCCTGGAGTTGGGTGGCAAGTCTCCCCAGCTCGTCTTCGACGACGCCGACCTGGAAGCGGCCCTGGACGGGGTGATCGAAGGGGTGGTGGGGGCCTGCGGCCAGATGTGTGTGGCGGGAACGCGTGTCTATGTCCACAAGCAGATCTACAAAGAGTTCACCGAGCGACTGCGGGAACGCTTCGAGGCACTGCGGGTGGGTGATCCGACCCTGGCCGGGACGGACGTGGGCCCTCAGGTGACCAGGGCCCAGGCCGACAAGACCATCGCCCATGTCGCCGAGGCGGAGAGGTCGGGAGGAACCGTCCTGGCTCGTTCCTCTCTTCCGAAGGATCCAGCGCTTTCGGGAGGCTATTACGTCACTCCGACCTTGTTCGAGAACTTGCCGCACGATGCCCCCGCGGTGCGCGAGGAGATCTTCGGTCCGGTCGCGGCGATCTTCCCCTTCGGGAACGAAGAGGAGGCTTTGCGGCTGGCGCACGAGAGCGACTTCGGTCTGGCCGCCGGGGTATGGACCAACGACCTGGGCCGGGCCCACCGGATAGCTGCCGAACTCCGTGTGGGCACCGTGTGGATCAACACCTATCGCGTGTTGTCGGACCTGGTCCCCTTCGGTGGGGTGGGCCGGTCTGGATACGGACGGGAAAACGGCACCGAATCGATCAACGTCTACACCTGGGCCAAGAGCGTATGGATCGCGACCGAGCCCGGACTTTCCGCTGCCTACCGTGAAGGGGGTAAGGCATGACCCAGGTCAAGGACTTCACTCGCACAGAACTGTTCTGGGAAGGAAAGTGGCAGCGGCCGCGAAGTACGGGGCAGCTGGAGCTGATCTCTCCTTCCACCGAAGACTTCATCGGCCGAGTGCCCGATGCTCACGAGGCGGACGTGGACAGCGCGGTACGGTCCGCCCGGTCCGCCCTCGCCCCGGACTCGGAGTGGGCCAACCTGTCACAGGCAGGCCGTGCCGAGGCCATAGAACGCCTGGCCGCCGCGTTGCAGGCCCGTGACCAGCAAATCAAGGAACTGCTCGGCCACGAACTGGGACGCCCCGTCCACCTCCCACCGCGACCGAACCGAGCTGCGGAGATACTTCGCTACTACGCCGCGCTGACACGGGGCCGGGAGACCGAACAGAGGCGTCCTTCCCCCGACCCCCGGCCACCGGGGGCGGTCCAGAGCAGCCGGGTGAGGTACGAGCCCGTCGGGGTGACCGCCGCGATCGCCCCCTACAACGGCACTCTCGAGATGGGTCTGTACAAGGTCGGCCCGGCCCTGGCCACCGGTGGGAGCGTGGTGTTCAAACCCTCCCCCCAGGCTCCGCTGGAGGCCTACCACTTGGCCGAGGCCGCTCTGGAAGCAGGTGTTCCACCCGGGGTGATCAACATCGTCACCGGCGGTGCCCGGACCGGTCGTGCCCTGGTGGAACACCCTGGAACCGACCTGGTCGCCTTCACCGGCTCCACCAACACCGGCCGGGTCATCGCCGAGTCCTGTGGTCGCGCACTCAAACCGGTGGTCCTGGAGCTGGGCGGCAAGTCCGCCGCGCTCGTCCTGGAGGACGCGGACCTGGACCACTTCCACCGCATGGTCCCCTATCTGGGGTTCACCTTCGCTGGTCAGAACTGCTTCATCCACAGCCGGATCCTGGCCCCACGCTCTCGTTACGAGGAGGTGGTGGATGCGGTGGTCTCCGCCGCGCGCTCGATCGTCGTGGGTGACCCCTTTGCTCCGGAGACCCGCATGGGCCCGCTCATCAGCGCCGAGCACCGTGACCGGGTGGAGGGGATGATCCGGACGGGCCGCGAGGAAGGCGCTGTCGTGGCCACCGGGGGTGGCCGACCGGAGCACCTGTCACGGGGCTGGTACCTGGAACCCACCGTGTTCGCCCACGCGGACAATCGTATGTCCATCAGTCGCGAGGAAGTCTTCGGTCCGGTCGTCGTCGTCATCCCTTACCAGGACGAGGAAGAGGCTGTGGCCCTGGCCAACGACTCCGAGTACGGGTTGGCCGGCTCCGTGTGGACCACCGACCCAGCACGGGGCGAGGCGCTCGCCGCCCGGGTCGACAGTGGGTCCGTCGGGGTCAACACGTACGGCTTCAACAGCGCTGCCCCTTTGTGGGGACGACGCGCGAGCGGACTCGGCGGTGAGTTGGGGCCCGAGTCCTTGCACACCTACACCCGTTACCAATCCTTGCACCTGCCCGGTGTTTGACCGAGGAGGGTCATGACCACTGCACGAGGAGGAGAGCGGCAATGACGCACACACCCACTACTCGGGTCGATGCGGGGCGCGGCTTCATCGGAACGATGACAGCCCTGCCCAGTTATGACGACGAGAGCTACCTCGACTTCGTCGAAGGCCTGCGTGGTTTCGCCCTGCGAAAGGTCACCCCCGTGGCCGCTACGCAGGTCCGTCGGGAAGCCGAACAGCGGGGCTCGCCCCAGGACATCAAGGAACTACGTGCCCTGGCGGACCCCATCCCCGTCGTGGCGGCCCGCAATCGACTCCTGCGCAGTACGCAGGGCATGAACTGGGAACGGGTTCTGCAGTCCTACGACACTCGGCGCCAGGAGCTCGAGGCCGAGCTGGCTCGCTACCAAGTCATGGGACCGGCTCGCCTGGAGCTGGACCCCGATTTCACCTACCCGGAGTACTACGACTCCGTCCATTACCACCGGCAACCCGGCGGCTATCATGACGACCCCCTGGCCGGGTACATTTATCATTACGGCACCAAGGTCTTCCACATCGGTGGCAACGACCACGACGAATCCAAGATCGCCAATGCGGCCGCGACCTCGCAGCCGGCCGATGGCCATGTCACCCGGGTGCTGGACGTGGCCTGTGCCATCGGCAGCACGACCGTGGCTTTCAAGGAGCGCTGGCCGAACGCGGAGGTGTGGGGAGTAGAGGCCTCCGCTCCGCTGCTGCGATACGCCCATGCGCGGGCAGTACGACTCGGCGCAGAGGTGAACTTCTCCCAGAGGTTGGCGGAAGACCTCCGTTTTCCCGACGAACATTTCGATGTCGTCTACATGTCGACCCTGTTGCACGAGATGCCGGTCGAGGAGGGTCGCCGCGCCCTGCGCGAGGCGCACCGGGTCCTACGCCCGGGCGGGGTCCTGGAGATCCGGGACATGCAGCAGGCCTCTTCGCCGATCGACCCCTGGGCCGACTACAACCGTGACTTCGACTCGAGATTCAACACCGAGCCCTATGCCTACCCCTTCGTTCACTCGGGGGTGAGCACGTTCCTCGAGGAACTCTTCATCAGCGTGGACATCACACCCGGACACATGACGATTTGGAGGTGCACAGCATGAGTACCGACAACGACCCTGGAGTCGACTCCCGTGAGAGGACCGTCCCGGGGGTGGGAGACACCTGGAAGGTGTCTTACCCCGAATCACTGGGGGCTCTTCTTCCGGACGGAGTCAACGACCAGTTGCTGCACATCAGTGTCGCCTTGGCGACCGAACTGTGGGTGGTACGGCGCAGGCTGGGCGAACTGGAGAGCCAGCTGGTGGAGTCGGGCGCTGTGACCAGCCCCGATCAGATCCGGCGTGAACCGGACGACGTCATCGGCACCCCTGAACGAGACGAGTTCATCGCACGTGTCTTCGGTGCGTTGATCACCCCGGTGGACGAATGAGGTCACACGTATGGCGCCGAGGCCCGGTCCGGGCCGGATCGATCCTCGGTGCCACCATCCTTGTCGCCGACCCGGAATT
>DXDP01000429.1 GCA_019115445.1 Candidatus Nocardiopsis merdipullorum | reverse complement strand
AGCAGGTTGCGCATACCGCCGCCGTCGAGCTGGAAGACACCCAAGGTGTCGCCACGGGAGAGGAGCTCGTAGGTCTTCTTGTCGTCCAAGTTCAAGGTGGACACGTCGATGTCCACCCCTTCGGACTCCTTGATGCTGTTGACCGCGTCATCGATGATGGTCAGGTTGCGCAAACCCAAAAAGTCCATCTTGAGCAGACCCATGTCCTCGCACTGAGGGTAGGGAAAGCCCGTGATGATGGCGCCGTCGGTGTCACGCTTGTGCAGCGGGATGACGTCCAACAACGGGTCACGCGAAAGGATGACGCCCGCGGCGTGCACACCCGTGCCCCGTGTCAGGCCCTCGATGCCCCGGGCGGTCTCCATGACCTTGGCGACCTGCGGGTCGTTGTCGATCAGGTTGCGTAGTTCGGAGGCTTCGGTATACCGCTCGTGGGTGTCGTTGAACACCGCGTCCAGGGGGATCTCGTTACCACCCACCGGTGCGGGGAAGGCCTTGGTGATGGTGTCCCCGGTGGAGTACGGCATGCCCAGGATGCGGGTGGCGTCCTTGACCGCGGCCTTGGCCTTGATGGTACCGAAGGTGAGGATCTGCGCGACGCGTTCCTCCCCGTACAGCCGGGTCGCGTACTCGATCATCTCCCCGCGTCGACGCTCGTCGAAGTCCAGGTCGATATCGGGCATGCTCACGCGTTCGGGGTTGAGGAACCGTTCGAACAGCAGGCCGTGTTCGAGGGGGTCCAGGTCGGTGATGCCCAGGACGTAGGCGATCATCGATCCGGCCGCCGACCCACGCCCCGGCCCCAGGGCGATGCCGTTGTTGCGCGCGTATTGGCAGATGTCGGCCACCACCAGGAAGTAGGCGGGAAAGCCCATTTCGTTGATGATGCCGAGTTCGTGCTCGACCCGCCTGCGTGCCGCTTCCGTCGGCCCGTCGGGGTAGCGCTTGTGCAGGTGCCGTTCGACTTCCTTGGCCAGCCAGGACGATTCGGTTTCCCCCTCGGGGATGGGGAAGGCCGGCATGAGGTCACGTTCGGCGAACACGTTGTCGTAGGCGTCCGGCGCGATGCGTTCGGCGATGAGCAAGGTATTTTTGCACCCTTGCGCCCATTCGTCGAAGTTGAGCAGTCCACGCATCTCGTCGGCGGACTTGAGGTAGTAGCCCGAGCCGTTGAAGCGGAACCGGGTGGGGTCGTCCAGGTTCTTGCCCACGCCCACGGCCAGCAGGGCGTCGTGCGCCGAGGCCTGGGACTCGTAGACGTAGTGGGAGTCGTTGGTCACCAACGGCGGGATGTCGAGTTCCCGGCCGACCCTGAGCAGGCCGTCGCGGACCTGCTTCTCGATGTCCAATCCGTGGTCCATCAGTTCCAGGAAGACGTTGTCCCGGCCGAAGATGTCCTGGAGCTTGGCCGCGTACTCGATGGCCTCTTTTTCCTGCCCCAGTCGCAGCCGGGTCTGCACACCGCCCGAGGGGCACCCGGTGGAGACGATGACGCCTTCGCTGTGTTCGGCCATCAGTTCCAGGTCCATGCGGGGCTTCATGTAGTAGCCCTCCATGGAGGCCAGCGAGGACATCTTGAACAGGTTGCGCAAGCCTGTCTCGTTCTCCGCCAGCATCGTCATGTGGAGGTAGCGGCCACCACCGGAGATGTCCTTGCCGCCTTCGGCCGCGACGTCGTCGGATCCTTCCGCTCGCCCCCAGAAGACCCGTTTTTTGTGGAAGCGTGACTCCGGCGCCACGTAGGCCTCGATGCCGATGATCGGTTTGACGCCCGTTCCCTTGGACTGCTGGTAGAACTCGTAGGCCCCGAACATGTTGCCGTGGTCGGTCATGGCCACGGCCGGCATTTTCAGCCGTGCCGCCTCCTTGTACAGCGGCTTCAACTTCGCTGCCCCGTCGAGCATCGAGTACTCGGTGTGGACGTGCAAATGGGCGAAGGAGTCGGCCATGGCTCGAGTTCCCCCAGGTTGTAGGACGGACGGGTGACGCCTCCTGAGCCTACGCCCGTCCCACGACGCCCGGGAACCGCTTGTGGACAAGTGTGCCCCGGGCGTGTAAGCCACCCGGGGCGTCTCTCGTCAGGTGTTCGGACCACCCCAACACTGGCAGTCCGACTGGTGCTCGTCACAGTCTCGGCAGACTTCTCCAGAAGCTGGCATGAAAACCCTTTTCGTCTAGCAGGGCACAAGGTGGGAGTCGTCACGGCGACCAGCCCACAGGACCGGCACCGAGTCGCCGCGAGGATGCATACTCGCGACTGCTGTGACGATTCCCATGCGCAAAGCGGCGGACACCAGAAAGCCACTCACAGCGGGAAGTCCGTACCCACAGACGGTCACAGGTCCTTCGGTCATCTGGGCGTCCGCCCACAGATGCACTGTGAGCAGGGACCGCCGTCCTGGAACCGTGCTCACCACCAGGCACTATGCGTCCCCGAGGGCACACGAGACGCCCTGGTGGTCGACTGTGTCACCGGGCACCGGGGCATCGAGGGATCAGGAGAGCCCGGCCGTTTTGAGGAAGGTCTTCCACTCCCCGGAGCTGAAGGAAAGATGGCCAAGGTCGGGGTTCTTGGAATCCCGCAGGTGCATGTGGCAGTACCCCTCGGCCACCTCGACACAGTCGCCGCCCTTGCTCCCGCTGTAGCTGGACTTCCGCCAGGAAGACGCGACCTCCACACAGTTGCCACCCTGGGCACTGCTGTACGAAGACTTCCGCCACTGGAGATCATTCACCTCAGGCATAGTCCCTCCGGCCTCAAGTCCGTTACCGCGACGGTACGGCGCCCTACCAGCACAGTCCACACACCACGTTCAATGAGACCCTTCCCCGATCGGCCCCACCCACCGGTAAAACCCCGTGTCCACAGACGGACACAGGGCTTCCGGTCATCTCGAACACCTACTCACAGAAAGCCTGTGAGCGGGTAACAGAAGGTCAGCTCCGTTCGGCCGACCTGAGGAAGGTCCCCCACTCCCCGGAGCTGAAGGACAGATGGCCAAGGCCAGGGTTCTTGGAATCACGTAGGTGCATGTGGCAGCGCCCCTCGGCCACCTCGACGCACTCGCCGCCTTGGTTGCTACTGTACGAGGACTTCCTCCAGTCAAGGTAGGACTCAGTGGGCAACTTACTCATGGCTCTCCCAACATGCTTGAGACCATCTGCAGGGACTCCTCAACAGACAGCGCCTTCTCACATAGTGCGTTGAAGGACAAAGTCCGCTCGGCGACCTCCTGCTGAATGGTGGTGATGTTTGCGGTACCTGGTGCCTCGACGTAAACAGCGCGTTCCTCAGGCATCTGCAGGATCACCATCATCCCACTCAAACCGGCATGCGCCCGCCGCTGGAAGGGCATGACCTGGAGTTTGATACGGCGGTTCTGGCCAATTTCCACCAACCTCTTCAATTGAGCTTGGAAGACTTCATCACTACCAACGGGACGCCGGAGCACTGCTTCATCCAGCACGAACCAAAGCAGCGGTGGCGTCTCCGAGCGGAGAATCTCCTGCCGGCGCAATCTTCCCTGGACCTGCTGTTCCACCTCTTCGTCACTCATCGGCGGGTAGTAGGAACGCAGTAACTCTCGCGCATAGTCACCAGTCTGCAGCAGGCCGGGCACAGTCTGACTCGCGAATCCCATGATGACCGTGGCTTCGCTCTCAAGCACAGCGTAGGGCTTGAACCAGCTCTTATAGACGTCCTCCCCGCTCTCCAGGAGTGGCAGTATCCGCCCCAGCGCTCCCCCGGTCTCCAGTACCTTGTCGCAGTACTCGGTGAACTTGGATGTGATCCTGCCGCCTTCACGGGCGTCCAAAGGTGACCGTTTGGCGGTTTCGACCATCGAGATCATGGACTTGGAGTAGGGGATCAGGTCGGCGAGCTGCGCCTGGGTCAGCCCGGCGGCCTCCCGGTGGCGTTTGAGCTCACTCGCGTAGTACCTGAGCGCCAACGAGGTCGCGCGCCGCGGCTCTTCCGGTTCTTCCTCAGGGACAACGTGCAGATCGATCACGGCGGACGCTCCGGCAAGGACGAGGGGTAACCACGAGGCCGGCCACGAAGAACCGGTTTTCTCAGAGTAGGGCCGTATTCACTCTCGGTGGAGGTTTTCCACAGGCCAACTCCGGTCACCGGGTCCACAGTCATCCCGGCCGTGGTCACGGCGGAAGGTTTTTGCCCACAACTTCTCACGAGCCACCCCGGCATTTCGGGCAAGGATCCACGGCTCACGCGGTGAGCAGGAATCAGTAGCGCAGGGTGGCACCCCTGCCGCAGCCTCGACGTATGGAAAACAGCACCGCACTGAAACCCGGCCTCGTGAACCTCACCTCTGAAGCCCTGCGAGCCGAAGCCGATGCTCTGGCCTTCGAAGAGGCCCCGCGACGGTTCGCGGTCTTCGCGATGAACGAGGAGGAGCAGGACGCCGTCATCCTCGCGTGGGGCCAGCACTTCAACGACGGCCACGTAGCCCTCACTGGTGACGCCACCCCTGTCCGAGGCTCGTTCTGCTCTCTGCACTCTGCTCTGCGCGTCTGCGGTCTCGGGAACACCGCCATCCACGTCACTTGGATCGACCCGGAGCCGATCGAGAACCGGCCCACTGCGTGTGAACCGCTGGCCATCACTGGCACCGAAGAAGTCCTCGGCCCTTTGTCGAACTCCTGAGCCTACGCCCGTCCCACGACGCCCGGGACCCGCCTGTGGACAAACCCGTCGGCGTTCGAGCTCCCCTGGGCGTCCTCGGCCTCGGGGACTCCACCGGGGGCCCTCGAGCCCCGTGCTGCTAACCTCCGGCCGATCGGTCCCGCCCACTGAGAGAATGGTCCCCGTGTCCCACAGAACCCGCCGTGTCGCCTCGACCGCCACCCTCGTCCTGGCCGCCTCCGCCCTGGTGGCCACGCCCGCCTTCGGCGCGAAGTCTTCGTCGATCCCCGATCCACCGGGGCCGGGCCAGGTACGCCTGGCCACCTTCAACACCGCCCTGGAACGCTCCGAACAGGGCGCCCTCGCCGAGGAGCTGGCCACCCCCGACAGTGAGCAGGCCCGCAACGTCGCCGAGATCGTCCAACACGTGCGCCCCGACGTGCTGCTGGTCAACGAGTTCGACCACGACGAGGAGGGTGTGGGGGCCCAAAGGTTCCAGGACAACTACCTGTCCGTGGCACAGAACGACGCCGAGCCGATCGTGTACCCGTACGTGTACACCGCGCCGGTCAACACGGGGGTTGCTTCCGGGGTGGACCTGAACGGGGACGGCCGGGTGGTGACCGAACCGGGCAGCACCGAGTACGCAGAGGACGCCTTCGGCTTCGGGATCTTCCCCGGCCAGTACGGGATGGTCGTGTACTCACGCCACCCGATCGTCACCGACCAGGTGCGTACCTTCCAGAACTTCCTCTGGGCGGACATGCCGGACGCCATGTTGCCCACCGACCCCGACACGGGCAAACCGTACTACTCCGACGAGGCCCTGGAGGTACTACGACTGTCCTCCAAGAGTCACTGGGACATCCCCATCGACACCGGCCGTGGTCGTCCCGTGCACCTGCTGGCGAGTCACCCCACCCCGCCGTCCTTCGACGGCCCGGAACGGCGCAACGTGGCACGCAACCACGACGAGATCCGTTTCTGGGCGGACTACATCTCCGGCCGGGCCGGGTACGTCTACGACGACGAGGGTGGCCGGGGAGGTCTGGCCCCCGGGTCCCCGTTCGTCATCGCGGGTGACCTCAACGCCGACCCCCACGACGGGGACGGACACCCCAAGGCGATGACCCAGCTGCTGGAGCATCAAGACGTCGTGGACGTGCGTCCTTCCAGTCAGGGTGGGCGCGGTGCCGCTCGGCGTCAGGGGGAGGTCAACGACGAGCACGTGGGGGACCCGGCGCTCGACAGCGCCGACTTCGTCGACGTCTCGGGGCCGGGCAATCTGCGTGTGGACTACGTGTTGCCGTCGCGCTCGCTACCTGCGCGGGGGTCGGGTGTGTTCTGGCCGACCGTGGACGACCCGCTGTTCCGGCTGACCGGTGATCACCCGTTCCCCAGCTCCGATCACCGTTTGGTGTGGGTGGACGTGCTGCGCCCACGCTGAGGAGAAGGGCCCGGTCACTCCGGGATCTCCACCCGAATCATCAGGGCGCTGCCCTTGGCGGTGATTTCGCCGTGGGCGCGGATCTCACCGGCGACGAAGACCTTACGGCCTTCGGTGCGTTCGACCCGGGCGGTGACCTCCAGCGGGGTGAACAGCGGTGTGGGCCTGCGGTAGTCGACCTCGAGCTTGCCGGTCAACCCCGGGCTGGTCTCGATGGCGGAGACGCCGCCGAGGGCCTGGTCCAGGAGCGCGGCGATCCAGCCGCCGTGCACCAACCCGGGAGGTCCTTGGTAGGTGGTGTTGAGGGTCACCTCGCCACGCAGGCCCTCTTCGGTGCGTTCCAGGTTCAGGGGCGGGGCCACGGGGTTGGTGGCACCGTCCACGATGTTGGTGATCGTGCCGTGGGTGATGGTGCCGTCCGGCATGGTGCGCAGGACCATGGTGCCGACCTGGCGGCGGGCGACGTTCAGTTCACCGGTGATGTGCTCGACGGTTTGTGCGGCTTCGGCGAGGACCTCGGTGTCTGCCTCGGTGTTGGCAACTGCGTCGACGAGATCGTGGACGCGGGCCACCAAGGAGCGCAGTTCGGTGGGGATCTGGTCCTGCTCGACCACGGGCAGGCCGAAGACGCTACGTTCGGGGCGCTCAGCGACCGGCTGCGTGTTGACCGTCATGTGTTCCTCAAGGGCTCGGGGTGGGCACGGCTGCTGCAAGGACAGCTACGTAGAACCGCATCCTACTCGTCAGTATTCCACCTGGCCCGGGGCGGGGCGTGCGCCCCCGATCACACCACACGGAGACCGAAAACACCTTGTTGCCGGACGATCTCACGTCAGTTCGCGCACCATGTGCCGGTGTGGGATCCCGGCGTCCAGGAACTCCTCACCGTGCGCGGTGTAGCCCAGCCGCTCGTAAAAACCCAGGGCATGTGTTTGTGCGTGCAGCTCCACCGCCGAGAGTCCGCGCTCGCGGGCGTGCTCTTCCACGGCTCGTACCAGGGCCACACCGGTCCCGGTGCCACGCGCGTCGGGAAGCACGGCCAGGCGCCCCAGAAGCCCTGTGCCTTCCTGCTCCACCACCATGCGCACGGTCCCGACCGGGACCCCGTCGTGCAACGCGATGAGGTGGTCGGCGTCGATGTCACGCGGATCCCACTCCTCCGCGATCGGAACGCTCTGTTCGGCGACGAAGACCGCGCCCCGGATGACGAAAACGGCGGCGCGGTCACGTTCGTCCGAGGCGAGTCGGATCACCACGGAACAAGTATCGGTCGTGGCCATGGGTGCTCGGAGGAGCGGCCCCTGTTCTCGGGCCTGCTTCCTCGTCCCCCTTTCCTTGAGTGCGGAAGGTTTTTCGTACCCGGCCCACAGATGTTCACCGGGCCATCGTTGTGGGGGGCGGCGGTTGATGCGTTCGGTTCCCACCCTTTTTGCGAGGACCTGTGGCGTCCCGCCGGGTCGGGCTGTGTTCCCCGCGTGGTTGTGCTCCACCGCCGGGGCGTTTTCGCGCTCCCTCCGGTCAAGGATCGCACTCGCCCCCTCTGTGCGGGTTGCACAGGGCACCCGTACGAGCAGCTCATGTGTGTGCAAGCCCACCACAGGCACGGTAGGGCCGGACGGGCGAAGGCGCCATAGCCTGAAGATGTGGAACGCACCGGTGCCGTGCGCCCCACTGTGGAAGAGCCGCTCCGGGAACACGCCTGGTATGTGTATTTTCCGGGGCCGTCCGGGACCGAATCGCTCCCTCGCGCCTGTTTCGCCCCGACCGGACACAAGAACGTTGTCCCAAGCTTCCTAGAGTGACCGACGTGAAACCTTTCTCCGCATTCCGTTCCCCAGCGGTGCGTGACAGCCTGGGGGTCGGTGTCGCCGTGGGCATCGCCGGCCTGGCTTTCGGCACCGCAGCGGTGGCTGCCGGGCTCACGCCCATGCAGGCTTTGTTCCTCAGTGTGTTCGCCTTCACCGGCGCTTCCCAGTTCGCCCTGGTCGGTGTGATCGCCGGTGGGGGGAGTCTTGTGGCCGGGGTGTTGGGCGCGCTCCTGCTGGGTGCCCGCAACACCCTGTACGGGCTGCGGTTGGCCGATCTGCTCGGTTGGCGTGGTGTGCGTCGGGCCGTGGCCGCGCACGGGGTGATCGACGAGACCACCGCTGTGACGCTGGCCCAGCCCGATCGTGCTTCGTCCCGGCTCGCGTTCATCACCACCTACACGGTGTTGGGCACGTTCTGGACATCCACCACCGTGATCGGGGCCCTGGCCACCGACCGGGTGGGCGACATCGACGCGTTCGGGCTGGATGCCGTGGGTCCGGCGATCTTCCTCGGGCTGTTGTGGCCCCGGCTGAGGGACGGTGGCCCCCGTTCCTGGCTCATCGCCGGGCTCGGTGCGGGCACTGCCTTGGCCGCCACCCCGTTCCTGCCACCGGGCGTGCCGGTGTTGTTGGCCGCCGCGGTCGCCCTGCTCGCCCTGTTCGGCCCGGACCCGTCCACGAAAACGATCTCGGGTCCGGATTCGGCCGACACCCACACCGAGGAGGTCCACCCGTGATGCTCTGGATCGCCCTGATCACGACCGCCGTCGGTTGCTATCTGCTCAAATACGCCGGGATGGCGGCCCCGCGCAGGCTTTTGGACAACCCTTGGCTGCAACGGTTCGCCGCCGCGGTACCCCTTGCTCTTTTGGCCGCACTGATCGCGGTCGAGGCTCTGCGTGGTGACGGGCAGGCCTTGGCCTGGGACACCGCGCGCATGGCCGGACTGGGGGCTGCCTTGCTCGCCCTCGTCCTGCGCGCACCCTTCCTGTTGGTGATCGTGGTGGCCGCAGCGACCACCGCCGCGCTACGGGCCTTCGGTATCGGCTGATCCTGCCCCTTCAGGGGAGGGTGCGTTCCTTGACCCCCTCGGAGCGGCCTGCAAGAGTCGGCCGAGTGTGCGCCCGGTCACGCCCGGGTACGCGCTCGGCCCGGAGGCTCCACAAGAGTTCCGGGCTCCTCGAGTGGACCTTGCGATGATGGAAGGACCCGTCCCCATGCCCACCACTCAGCCCCCCACCGTCACCGCCGCACAGGCGGTGACCCAGGTCCTGGCGGACGCCGGGATCCGACGCTGCTACACCGTTCCGGGGGAAAGTTTTCTCGAACTCACCGATGCGGTCGAACAGCATCCGGACATGACCCTGATCTCCACCCGGCACGAGAACGGTGCGGGTTTCATGGCAGAGGCCGATGCCAAACTCACGGGGACACCCGCGGTGGCGGCGGTCACTCGGGGGCCGGGGGCGGCGAACCTGGCCGTGGGGGTGCACACCGCGCACCAGGACTCCACCCCGATGATCGTGTTCCTGGGGCAGGCCGAGACCGACCGGTTGGGACGGGAGGCCTTCCAGGAGGTGGACCTCACCGCGTTCTACGCACCCATCACCAAGTGGTCCACGACCGTTCACCGGGCCGATCGACTCGCGGAAGTCACCGCCGAGGCGATCAGGGTCGCCACGAGTGGACGCCCCGGTCCCGTGGCCGTGGCGGTACCGGGTGACCTCTTCGGTGAACACGTGGATGAGCAGGTACCGCGTCCACTGCCCTCGATGTCACGGCCCCTCCTGCCCGAGAAGGACCGTGACCGGTTGGCGGACTGGTTGACCAGGGCGGTACGTCCGGTGATCATCGCGGGCGGGGGCGCTCAAGGTGCTCGCGAGGAACTGGTGCAGGTCGCCGAACGCTACAGCGCGGGGGTGTATGCCTCC